>JAIELC010000036.1 GCA_019753375.1 Sphingomonas sp. | reverse complement strand
ATAGCCGAGACTGGCCAGTCCTCAGGCGATCCTAGCGAGTTCATTGATTGGGCCGTGGCTGGCCGGCGGCTCGCGCCGCGCCCTCAGGACATCAAGCAAATTCTGCGCAAGCAGGTAACGCATGCCCTTCGCCAGCAAAAGCGATTCGATGAAGAGGGCGGCTTCACATACAGAGCGAAACAGTCAGTCACGCTCGTCGAAAACGGCATAGCGACGAAGCACTACTTCGACACCGACAAAGGCGGCACACCGAATCTCAGGCAGAAATCTACCAAACAGCGTCGAGACGCCTGCGCACATGATGTCTATCGCGCGGTCTGTGACGTTGAGCGAATGAATAAGATGTTCCCCGGAGATCCCCAGCTAAGCTTCTTCACGAACTTTGATGACGACGTAGCTGAGCTTCGCGCGGCGGAACAAGCGGATCGTGATAAGGGCGAGGAAGCAGCCTAACCCTTTTTCCAGCGCGCTGATGCCGCAATACTGGCAATCTCCGACCGCTGCGCTGGCGTGAGAGCCTTCGCACGCGCGGGGCCGCCCTTCGTCCCTGCCGTGCTTGCGCGCTTCTCGAATTTGCTCTGTTCCGGTTCGCTAGCCTCACCCGTCGCGATATCCGCAATCAGCTTTGCCAGTTGGTTCGGATCGCGCGGGCGCTTGGGAACCTTACCTGTCATCCCAGCACCCATTCTCGTATATCGCCTTTAGCTAAGCCGACAAACGTCAAGACGGAAGCGGGTAATGTCCGGCACTCTAGGCCGGGTATATCGTTGTCCAGAAAGTCGGTGATTGCAGCCTTAGCTTCAGCTTCGTCGCTGATAGCAACCATGTAGTAGCGATGCCACTCGCCAAACGCCGTTCGGAACATGAATCCATCCATGTCTTACATATGGCACTTGATAGCCGCCGATGCTACTCAGATTTCAAACTGACCCACTACCCGGTTGTCGCTGCCCTCGACAAATCCGGATATCGCCCTAACGACAACAGCCCGGCCGCACCCGCCACCAACAACCCGGCAGCAATCAGGAAGGGCGCGCGGTAGCTGCCCGTCAGGTCCGACAAATAGCCGAAGATCAACGGCGCGACTCCCGCCGCCGCCGCGACGAAGATATACACGCGCGCATAAATCCGCGCGAAATCCGCAAGACCGAAATAACGGGCGGTGAGGAAGCCGATGATGTCGAGCTCGGTGCCCGTGACCATGCCGAGCATCGCAGCGGCGATGGCGTAGCTTGTGAAGCTGGCATCGCCCGACAGTACCAACGCGCCGATCGTCGCGCCCGCCAGAACCACGCTCGCCACGGCGGACGCCCAGAATCGATCGACCAGCGCGCCGATGGCGATGCGCCCGACGACGATCGCGCCGCCGAAGATGCTCATCACCGTCGCCGCATCGCGCGCGGATATGCCCTTGTCGGTCAGCGCGGGGACCAGATTGGGGATCGCGCCGCCGACCGCCAGATAGATGCACGCAGTGGACGCGCCCAGCATCCAGAAGCGCCAGTGGCGCACCGCCGCCTTTACGGTGAACGCGCCCGGCTCCGCGACCCGGTCCGCCATCACCGCCGCCGCTTCCTGCCGCCGCGTCGGCAGCAGCCACGCACAAAGCGGGAACACGATGAGCAACGCGATCCCGGCCAGCGCGACATACGCGCCACGCCACCCCCACGCGGCCATGCTGATGCTGGCGACCTGCGGCATCAGGATCGCGCACAGGCCCGTGCCCGACAGGCCGATCCCCAGCGCCAGCCCGCGCGATGCGGTGAAACGCTCGGCAAGCAGCGTCGTCCAGCCGATCCCGCCGGCGCCTGCGCCCAGCAGCGCCATCAGCGCATAGACGAGGTACAGCTGCCACAACGCCCCCTGCATCACAGCCCCACAAAGGCAGGCCAGCGCGATGCCGGCCAGCCCAGCAAGGATCGTCCGGCGAAGCCCGAACCGTCGGATCATCGCGCCCGCCAGCGGCGCGCACAGCACACCCAGCCCGGTCGAGAACAGGATCGCGGTCTGGATCGCGCCCCGGCTCCAGCCGAAATCATGCGTGAAGGGCGCGACGAACACGCCGATCGTATAGGGCGGCAGCGTCGTCGGCGCGCAGGTCAGCCCGGCGGCGGTCAGCGCAACCAGATGCCCGTTGCGCCGCCATTCGCCTGCAGCGGCTGGCGTCGTGCGGTCGTCGTCGCTCACAGCGATCTCATAGCGCGGTCAGGCCGCCGTCGATGATATGCTCGGTACCTGTCACGAAGCCACTTTCGTCCGACGCCAGGAACACGACCAGGTTTGATACATCCTCAACCTCGCCGACGCGCTTGATCGGCACAGAGCCGCTGGCGATCTTGATCTGCTCCTCATCGAGCGCGGCGGTCATCATCGGGGTGCGGATATAACCGGGGTGAACCGAATTGGCGCGAATGCCATGGCCGCCATATTCGATCGCGACCTGCTTGGTGATGCCGCGTACCGCGAACTTGGACGCAGCATAAGCAACATTAGGCGTGCCGTAGATCGCGACGATACCCGAAATCGATGAGATATTGACGATAGATCCACCGCCCGCCCGGATCATCGCGGGGATCACGTGCTTGCTACCCAGGAACACCGCCGTCTGGTTGATCGCGATAACCTTGTTGAAATCGGCCTCGGCCAGGTCTGCGGCCAGCGCGCCCGGTCCAAGGATCCCCGCATTGTTGACCAAGACGCTGACCGGCCCGAATCGATTCTCTGCCTCTGCCACCACCCCGATCCAGGCCGCCTCGCTTGCCACATCATGCTGCATGAAATGTGCGTTGGTGCCCAGGACCGCCGCCAGCGATGTGCCCGCCTCTGCGTTGATGTCGGTGAACAGAACCTGCGCGCCCTCCGCCACGAAGCGGCGGACATGCGCCGCGCCCATGCCCTGCGCCGCACCGGTTATGATCGCAATCTTGCCCTCGAGTCGCCCCACCATCACTCTCCTTTTCGTAATTCTTTCGGGTCTTTTGCTCTTTGAAAGGCCTTGTAGGAAGAGAAAATGCGTCCTCGACCAATAAAAACCGACGATTTTTCTTTTATTGGCTGTGGCGCTGCGATAGTTTCCGCGATCAGACGAGGCGCTGGCGCACGACGTGCAGGCCCAATGGACGAGGGATATCATGGAAGTCGGCGCACTGCACTCTGCGGATCAGATGGTCCCTCGCCCCAGCAACGTGCCCGCAGACCGCATTCTGGACTTCGACATCTATCGCCCGCTCGACGAGGGTGTGGACTATCATCGGAACTGGCGCGCGCTGATGGATAATGCCCGCTATCCGGTAATGTGGACACCGCACAATGGCGGGCATTGGATCGCGCTACGCGGCGATCTGTCCGACACGGTAATGTCCGATTACGAGCGCTTTTCGAACAACACTATTCTGGTGCCCAAGGATACGGCCGGCGAGGCCTATCGTTTGATTCCCCTGTCGCTTGATCCGCCCGAACACCGGCCGTTCCGGACGTTGCTCAACGATCATTTGGGCGGCAAGGGGCTGATCGGCACGGATGAAACGATCCGGCACCTCGCGGTCGAACTGATCGAAGGGTTTATCCGCAAGGGCCAGTGCAATTTCGTTCATGATTTCGCCGAACAACTGCCGGTGCGGATTTTCATGCAGATCGTTGATCTGCCCGAAGCCGATCTGCCCAAGCTGAAGCATCTGGCAGACCAGTTTACCCGGCCCGATGGTTCGCTGACCTATCCCGAGGTGTCGCAACTGTTCCGAGACTATATGCGACCCGTCATCGCCGAACGGCGCGGTGGCGCAGGAACCGACATGATCACGCGCATGGTGTCGGGACAGGTCAATGGCCGAGACCTGACCGACGAGGAAGCGGAAAACATCTGTATCCAGGTGCTGGTCGGTGGGCTTGATACGGTGGTTAATTTCCTCGGCTTTACCATGTCCTATCTGGCGCAGGATGCCGAATTGCGGCGTGCCCTGGCGGCGGATCCGACGCTAATCGACGATGCTGTACTGGAATTTTTTCGGCGGTTTCCGCTGGTCGCCTCCGCGCGCGAGGTTCGCGACGATATCGAATGGGAAGGCGTTCAACTAAAGGCCGGTGACATGGTCATGGCCCCCACCATCGTTGTCAATCTCGACGACGCCACTAGCGATGCGCCACTTGAATTTAGGCTCAATCGATCGGGCCGGCGGCATTCCACCTTTGGCAAGGGATCGCACACTTGTCCGGGGTCGACGCTCGCGCGGATGGAAATGAAGATCATTCTCCGTGAATGGCTGGCACGCATTCCCGAGTTCCAGCTGGCACCCGGTCAGCAATTGAATTTCGCCAATGGGATCGTCGGTACGGTCAAGCCGTTTGTGCTTGAATGGCCCGTCTGACCCTAGCGGATATATCGGCGGACATGGTCCGCGCCAAGGCCGACGGCCGCGAAATGGCGGCTGGCTTGATCGATCCGGGTGAAAACATCGGCATAGCCCGTCGTCTGCCCGGCTTCGTCAAGTTCGATCAGCGTTCCCGTGATCCAGAACAAGGTCAGCGACTCGCCCGGATCGGCGATCAGCGTGTGGACGTCCCCTGGCGGTTCGAACACATAACTTCCCGGCGCTGCTACCCAGTCTCGTTCGGCATAATGCCAGCTACCCGAAATAACAAAGCCATGCACGGGCGCGGGATGCGCGTGCCGGCTGATCAGCCCGGCGGTACGCATCCGCACGACGTTCGTCCAAGCGCCGCGCACCGTATCGAACAGCAAGGGACGCATCCACACGCCCGCCATTGCCGCCGGTACCCATTCTCGTTCGTCATCCGCCACTGCCTTGGCGACAATTTCGCCGGGGGACCAAATGCTATTCAACGACGGCGCTACCTTTCCGATCATATTTCGGAAAGGCTAGCTCATCTGGGCGACTTTGCAACGCCGAAGCGGCGGCCATGAAGGATTCGATCGGTTCCTTCAGCCTGGAAACCGAACGTGATGGCGTCTGCGTCGTCACCTTCGCGCGCCCCCCGGTGAATGCGGTATCGGTCTCGGTCTATGAAGATCTTGGTCGCCTGGTCGATCGCGTCAACCGCGATACCGCGATCCGGGTCGTTGTACTGACCGCGCCGAGTGACGCGCGCGCATGGTGTGGCGGAGCAGACTTGAACGATTTCGTCGGGATCGACGTTGCCGCGCGAAAACGGCGCTATGCCTTCATCAATGCCCAATTGCCGCGCTTTTATGCGATGGAGCGCCCGGTGATCGCGGCAATCAACGGGGCAACGATTGGCATCGGGATGATTTTGGCGGCGCTATGCGACATGCGGATCGCGGCCGAAGACGCACGCTTTGCCTGCCCCGAGATCGATTATGGGCTGGTCGCCGGGGGCGCCGCGCTTTTTGCAAGGGTCAACATGCCTGAGGGTAAAATCCGCGAAATGCTGTTCACCGGCGCCCGGTATACGGCGCGCGACCTTGAGCCGACCGGCTTCTTCAACCACGTCGTCCCGGGCACAGAGGTGCTGCCGCGCGCGCTTGCCCTTGCCCGTCAGATCGCGGGCAAGAGCCTGCCGTCGATCCGCGCACGCAAGATCGCATCATCGCGGCTGGAGGGGCAGAGCTGGAGCGAGGCTTATCTTGACGCGCAGTCATTATCGGCGGCGCTGACTGCAGGCAGTGATGGCGGTGAAGGGGTGCACGCTTTTCTTGATGGACGAAGCCCCCGTTATCGGGATTGCTAGCGTTGCGTGTCGGCAGCGGTTGATGGCTTGTCGAAGTCCCGCTCCAGCGACAACATCGCAAGCAAGCGCTCCGCCATCTCGGTGCCGGCCTTGGTCAGGTTGCGCGGACGACGGTAGAGCAGCCAGGTGATGATGAGCTGATTGACGCCGCCGACCAGCAGTGCCGCCGTTTCATAAGGATCGCGGTCCGCCGACCATTCGCCTTCCTCCATGCCCTGCCGCACCAGGAAAACGACTACCCGTGAAAAGTCGTCGATGCTTTTCCTCAACTCGGTCTCGTTGACGAATACGCTCGGCCAGATTTCCAGATACAGCAGCCGCGCCCATTCCGCGTGTTCGCGCGCATAGTCCGCCGACATCGAAAAATAGAGCAACAGGCGCTCGCGCGCGCTTGTCTTGCCCGCCACTGCCACCCGGAAGTCCTCGAAGAACGTGGCCAGGTGGGACAGGGGTACATCATAAGCAAGGTCTTCTTTGCTTCGGTAATATTCGTACAGGTTCGACGTGGAGATACCGGCCTCGGCGGCAATGTCGGCAATGCGCGAACGAGAAATACCGTCGCGCGCAAATACGCGCAGCGCCGCGTTCAATATCTGTTGCGCGGTGCGCTTGCTGCGGTCCTGCTTTCGTTCGGTCGCTCGCTTCGGTCGGTCGGCAATTGCCTCGAGCAATTCGTTCCAGGGTGTGGAATCGGGTGCAGATGCGTCGTGCAAGGCCAGCAAGTGCCGATCTGGTTCCGGACGGGCAATGGCCGCCAGGATCGGTTCGCGTTGAGATTTAGTTGCCATGGCGTGCCCTGGATACGGAAGCTGGACGCTTCGCTTAAGCCTACCGCTGTAACAGGACTGGAACCGCCGACCAAGTGTCGGTTTGCGGTATCGTGAATTTCGGGGATTTTTCCTCTTTTCTGGGAATCCTTGTCGGTGCGTGCGCATTGAGCCATCGCAGATGAGAAAAACTTTCCGACAAAACGTCGATTTTAATTGACGTGCAAGACGGGGCGCCTTAGCTGATGATCAACACAGTATGTCCAAGGCTCCACATCGCAGATGGACCCAGCGACGCTGTGGGAGGATGGAATGACAGGCAGCTATAGGATCAGCGGTGCGATCGCCCATTGCGGGTTTGATCCCGCGCGCCACGGACCGTCCCGTGGTTGATGTCGGGCTGGCGGCCGATCGCCTCATCCAAGCCTATAACGCCAAGGATTTTGATGGGATGGCGGCCATGATCGCCGCCGATCTGGATTTTGCCCACTTCAACCGCGCGTTTGTTCTGACCAGCCGCGATGCTTTGCTCGACGTGCTGAGGGATTTTGCGAGCCAATATGTACCCGATCGGCATTTCGAGGCGCCCGAGCGCGTCACGGTCGCAGGCAACATTGTCGTGCGCGAGGCCTGGTACGCGGGCACTGCTGCAATCGATCTTCCCGGCTTTGGTGCAAAGGGCGAGGCGTTTCGTCTGAAATTCTGCAGCGTGATGCGCTTCGACGCGGACGGTATTTTGGTGGAATGGAAAGATCATGGCTGAGCCGCAAACCGGCTGCCAAATAAGAAGGATGTGACCATGAAGGTTGGAATGTTCCAGACGCCGTTCCTGCGGCCAGAGCGGACCCCGAAGCAGGTTTTCAACTGGGCGGTCCGCCAGGCCGTCCATGCGGACAAAATCGGGTTCAGCGAATATTGGGTTGGCGAGCATGGCACGCTCGACTGGGAATCGATCCCCAGCCCCGAACTGGTGATCGCAGCCGCTGCTGCCCAGACCAGCCAGATCAAATTCGGTCCGCTCGCGCATCTGTTGCCCTATCATCATCCCGCGACGCTGGCCGTACAAACCGCGTGGCTGAGCCAGGTGCTCGAAGGCCGCTACATGCTTGGTGTGGCGACCGGTGCTTATCCGACCGATGCGGCACTGCGCGGTATCTCTGACATGTCGAAGAACCACGCGATGATGCTTGAAGCGATCGAGATCATGCAAAAGGTCTGGAAGGGCGAAGAATTTCAGCACGAGGGCCAGTTCTGGAACGCGGGCCATCCCAAGGTCGATCCGGCTCACCCGCCACGCGACCTGCGCCCCTATGGCGGAACGATGCAGATGGCGATGACGGGGCTCAGCGCACCATCGCCATCGATCGGATTTGCCGGCACGCACGGCTTCATCCCGGCGTCAGTGTATGCCGGCAACGCCTTTCTGCGCAGCCATTTTGAGACGTATCGCGAAAAGATGCAGGAGGCGGGGC
>JAIELC010000102.1 GCA_019753375.1 Sphingomonas sp. | reverse complement strand
GCTCGGCGGCGACCACCGAAGTCAACTTGCCGTTTATCACCGCCGACCAGAACGGGCCAAAGCATCTCGTCAAGCAGATCACGCGTGCCGACCTGGAAAAGCTGGTTGAGGATCTGATCCAGCGGACGCTGGAACCCTGCCGCAAGGCGATGGCCGACGCAGGCGTCAAGGCCGCGGCGATCGACGAGGTTGTGCTGGTCGGCGGGATGACGCGCATGCCCAAGGTGCGCCAGATCGTGAAGGACTTTTTTGGCAAGGAACCCCATTCGGGTGTGAACCCTGATGAGGTTGTGGCCATGGGTGCGGCCATTCAGGCAGGCGTGCTGCAGGGCGATGTGAAGGACGTGCTGCTGCTTGACGTAACCCCGTTGTCGCTGGGTATTGAAACGCTTGGTGGCGTGTTCACGCGGATGATCGATCGCAACACCACCATCCCGACCAAGAAGTCGCAGGTCTATTCGACCGCTGACGATAATCAGCAGGCCGTGACGATCCGCGTCTTCCAGGGCGAGCGCGAAATGGCTGCCGACAACAAGATGCTCGGCCAGTTTGATCTTGTCGGGATTCCGCCCGCGCCGCGCGGCGTGCCGCAGATCGAGGTCACTTTTGACATCGACGCCAACGGCATCGTCAACGTGTCGGCCCGCGACAAGGGCACCGGCAAGGAACAGCAGATCCGCATTCAGGCATCGGGCGGGTTGAGCGACAAGGACATCGAACAGATGGTCCGCGACGCGGAACAATTTGCCGAGGATGACAAGCAGCGGCGTGAAGCGGCCGAAGCGAAGAACAACGCCGAAAGCCTGATCCATACCACCGAACGCCAGATCGCCGATAATGGCGACAAGGTGGACAGCGCGTTGAAGGCCGAGATCGAAGCGGCGATTGCTGAAACCAAGACTGCGGTGGCAGCGGGCGAAACCGAAGCGATCAAGGACAAGGCGCAGGCGCTGGCCCAGATCGCGATGAAGCTGGGCCAGGCCATCTATGAAAAGCAGGCCCAGTCCGAAGCATCGCCCGCCGCCGACGCCGCAGAGGCAGGCAGCGAAGATGTGGTCGACGCCGAATTTTCGGAAGTCGACGACAGCAAGGCGTGAAGCAAAATCGGGCAGAACGCTGAGCGTAGGAGCAGAATATGTCGACGGCATATGACATCACTGACCCTGCGCGTCAGCGGGCGTTTTTTGCTCGTCAGCGGCGCGGCCATAACTCGGGGACTAAGACCAGCATGTACGCCATCATTTTTGATCTCGACATGGAGTCATTGAAGAACGCCTATCCGACGCAGTCTTATACCAACGCCTACACCGATATTCGCGGGTTCCTGACCGCGCGCGGTTTCGAGTGGGTGCAGGGAAGTGGCTATTTCGGCGATGATAGCGTTGATGCCGTGAAATGCGTTCTGACCGTCCAGAAACTGAGCCGTAAATACCCCTGGTTCAAGGCATCGGTCCGCGACATCAGGATGCTGCGGATCGAGGAGAATAACGACCTGCTTCCTACGATCGTCGATAACGGTGGCGACGAATGACCACCGAAGTCGATTATTACGAGCTGCTTGAATGCGAACGCGGCGCCGATGATGCCACTCTCAAGTCGTCGTACCGTAAGCTCGCGATGAAATATCACCCCGACAAAAATGGCGGGTGCAAGGATCACGAAGCCAAGTTCAAGGCGATCAGCGAGGCGTATGAGGTTCTGAAGGACCCCCAGAAGCGCGCCGCTTATGATCGCTTTGGCCATGCGGCTTTTACCGGCGGCCAGGGCGGCTTTGGCGGGGGCGCGCGCGGCGACGATTTTGGCGCGTTCAGCGATATCTTCGAAAATATCTTTGGCGAATTCATGGGCGGCGGGCGCGGCGGCGGCCAGCAGGCATCGCGGCGCGGCGCCGATCTGCGCTACGACATGGAAATCTCGCTAGAGGAAGCGTTCCACGGCAAGTCGAGCGACATTACCATCGACGTCTCGGCTGCGTGCGACAAATGTGACGGATCGGGCGCGCGGCCGGGGACCAGCGCGCGCGGATGCAGCACCTGTGGCGGGCACGGCAAGGTGCGGGCGCAGCAGGGCTTTTTCGTGGTAGAACGGACGTGCCCGTCCTGCCACGGCGCCGGCAAGGTGATCAGCGATCCCTGTCCGTCGTGCCGCGGCGATGGTCGCGTCGACAAGACCAAGACACTGACCGTTAACATCCCCCCCGGCGTCGACGAAGGCACCCGCATCCGCTTGGGCGGCGAGGGCGAGGCGGGTGCGCGGGGCGCACCTGCCGGGGACCTGTATATTTTTCTGCATGTTTCGCGCCACGCCATTTTCGAGCGCGAGGGCACCACCTTGTTTGCCCGGGCACCGATCAGTTTTACGACGGCGACGCTTGGTGGGGTCATCAGTATTCCCGGCCCTGATGGAGAAACGCACGAAATCCGCATCGCACCGGGGACACAATCCGGTCGTGAGCTCCGCCAGCGCGGTGCGGGTATGCCCGTGCTGCAGGGACGCGGACGCGGTGATCTGGTGGTGCGGATAGAGGTGGAGACGCCGACCAAATTGTCGGCCCGTCAGCGCGAATTGCTGGAGGAATTCCGGACTATCGAAACCGGGGAAGAGTGCCCGCAATCGAGCGGCTTTTTTGCCAAGGTCAAGAAAGCTGTTGGCGGGTAACCGATTGGCCTGTCCGCCCCTTTTATAAAAAGGGGCGGTGGCTGATGGTCAGAGGCTGACGACCTCAAGGATCATCACCAGAGCGGCAATTGCCAGCGCACTGCTGGCGACGCCATCAAGGTAACGCATGATGAGTCTCCCGAAATTGCCGGTTAGGTCCGGCATGGGCGCATATGGGGATTGTTTCATCGTCGCGCAATTTTGTTACACGTCATCGTCATTGCATTAGACGCACGCGCAAAAAAACTTGCGCTTCGGCGATCAGGCGGGACGCGGCAACGCCGTCTGCGGAGATAGCGGGGTTGGGCGACGTGATGACAGTTGTTCCGCCGCCACCGCCGCCTGTGCCTCTGACTCCGTCGGCTCCGCCATGAGTTCCTCGCGTAGCGCTTCCCAGTCCCTGAAGCGCCACGACTCCGGACGTTCGACACAGAGAATTTGATCAAAGCTCGACAATACCCGCTGGCGCGGCAGTGGGCGGTTCACCATCGCACAATGAAAAACGACGACGGGCGGGTTCAGGGGGTCGCAGTCCGGATCGTCCAGAACGACCGCGAGCCGATCGCTATCGAGGCGGACGAGCGTACCCGGCGGAAAAGCACCCAGCATTTTGACGAATGCCCCAAGAATATGGGGATCGAAATGGCCGCGCGCGGACCGCATCCATTCGATCGCCGCGCCAGGCGACCAACTGTCCTTATAAGCACGCACCGAGGTAACCGCGTCATAGACATCGCAGATCGCCGCCATGCGCACATAGACGCTTTGGGCCGAAGGCAACAATCGGTCGGGATATCCGCGACCGTCCATCCGCTCGTGATGATGCAAGACAACGTCGCGCACGAGGTCCGGAATGTCGATGCAATCGCTTAACAGCTCGTGGCCGCGTTGCGGATGAAGCTTTACTGTTGAAAATTCTTCGTCTGTCAGCGGACCGGGCTTATCGATGATCGGCTGGGGAATCACGGCCTTGCCGATATCGTGGAGCAAACCCGCCAGGCCGATCTGGTGTGTCAGCGCGGGATCGAGCCGCAGTTCGCGGGCAAGTCCGATCATCAGGCCACAAACCGCCACCGAGTGAAGATAGGTATATTCGCTGCGTGCCTTTAGTCGGGTAACGCTCGGGATGGCGTTGGGATCGCGTTGAATCGATGCGGTGATGGCATCGATGATCGGGGTTAACCTTTCCACATCGATCCGGTTGCCAAAGCGTACCGCATTAAAGGTGTCGATAACCGCCGCTTTGGCAAGATTGACCACTTCGCGCGCGCGCCTGCGTTCGACATCAAGCGAGCCTGGACGCGACTTGCGATACAATTTCGGGCTTGCAGCTTTGCGGGGTTTGCGCGTCAGGGGTTCAAATTGTCGCCAATCGGATGCAGCAAGGATCGTCCCGACCAGATCCTGCACCAGCACGACCTCGCCATAAGTGATCCGATCGCCATAATCAGGATCGATGCTTGGGATAGAATTGATACCCATCTTTACTCCGACGGGTAGGGTTAACGTGCGAACCTTGATCCATGGTTAAGCACATTTGCCATGGCGCCTACGGTCGTTCCGCTCCTGCCTCGCGGGGTCATCACGCGCCGATGCAACTCGCCGCCAACCGTCAATTTCATCTTTTATACCAGATACCTGCCGGATCTTGACGCACGTGTAGATCGCTTGGAGTGCGGTTTATTCCGTTGCGCCAAAGACCCGCGCGAAGATCGTGTCGACATGACGCAGATGATAGTCGAGATCGAATTTTTCCTCGATTTCGGCGGTGCTGAGCGCGGCGGTAACGGCTGCGTCGGCCTTGAGCAGATCGAGCAGGGACAGCGCGCCGTCCGATTCCCACACTTTCATCGCGTTGCGCTGGACCAGAACATAGGCGTCTTCGCGGCTGACCCCAGCCTGGGTCAGCGCGAGCAGCACGCGTTGCGAATGGACCAGCCCGCCCATTTTGTTGAGGTTTTTCAGCATCCGATCGGGATAGACGAGCAATTTGTCGATCACGCCGGTCAACCGTGCCAGCGCAAAGTCGAGGGTGATCGTGGCATCGGGGCCGATATAGCGCTCAACCGAGGAATGGCTGATGTCGCGTTCGTGCCAAAGCGCGACATTTTCCAGCGCCGGGGTGACATAGCCTCGCACCATGCGGGCAAGGCCGGTAAGGTTCTCTGTGAGTACCGGATTGCGCTTGTGCGGCATTGCCGACGAACCCTTTTGCCCGGGGGAGAAATATTCCTCCGCTTCCAGCACTTCGGTGCGCTGCAAATGGCGAACTTCGGTGGCGAGCCGCTCGATCGAGCTGGCGATCACACCCAGCGTGGCAAAAAACATTGCGTGTCGGTCGCGGGGAATGACCTGTGTCGATACTGGTTCGACCGTCAGGCCAAGTTGGCTCGCAACATGTGCTTCGACCCGCGGGTCGATGTTCGCAAAAGTGCCAACCGCACCCGATATGGCGCAGGTAGCAATATCGGCGCGGGCCGCGGCCAAACGGATCTTGCACCGAGCAAATTCGGCATAGGCTTCGGCCAGCTTTAGGCCGAAGGTAACAGGTTCGGCGTGGATGCCGTGGCTGCGGCCAATCGTCGGGGTCAGTTTATGCTCAAACGCCCGCCGCTTGATCGCGGCCATCAAGGTGTCGAGATCGGCCAGCAACAGATCGCTCGCCCGTGCCAGCTGGACCGCAAGGCAGGTGTCGAGCACGTCAGAACTGGTCATTCCCTGATGCATGAAGCGTGCTTCGTCGCCCACCTGTTCTGCCACCCAGGTCAGAAAGGCGATAACGTCGTGCTTGGTCACCGCTTCGATGGCATCGATCGCCGCGACGTCGATAACCGGTTTGGTCGCCCACCAGTCCCACAGCGCCTTCGCCGCCGATTTCGGCACCACGCCCAGCTCTGCCAAGGCATCCGTCGCATTTGCCTCAATCTCGAACCAGATCGCGAAGCGCGCTTCCGGTGTCCAGATGGCGGTCATCTCGGGGCGGGAATAGCGGGGGACCATGTCGGGAGCTTCCTGGCGTCGGGTTGGTGTCGCGCTGCCCGTAGCAGGGCAAACCGGGGGGTTCAAATGGGGTGGAGCAGGGCCGCTGAACCACCGGGATTGCCGGTATCGGATGTTTCGCCTATCAAGTGGGGGCCCAAGGAGTTTTCGAAATGACCCAGCGTCACCGCTAAAGCGGAAAGTTAGTCGCCAACGGAGCAATCCGTCGTATTGACTCACCTTCGAGAACATCATGAAAACGCTGAACAATAAGACCTGCGTCGTCACCGGCGCAGCGCGCGGCATTGGCCGGGCAATCGCTGCCCGTTTCCACAAACAGGGCGCCAACGTGATTATAACGGATATCGATGCCGCCAGCGGGATGGCCGCCGCGGCAGAGATTGGCTGCCGCTTCGAAATGCTCGACGTCCGCGATGAGAACCAGTGGCGCCGCCTCGCTGATCGGATACCCGTCGCCGACGTGGTCGTAAACAATGCGGGCATCACCGGATTTGAACTCGGGACCCGCGCCCATGATCCTGAATATGCCAGCCTGGAAGACTGGCGCGAGGTTCACCGCGTCAATCTCGATGGGACATTCCTGGGCTGTCGCTATGCAATTGCGGCAATGAAGGGCGCTGGGACCGGGTCGATCATCAACATCTCGTCGCGTTCGGGGGTGGTCGGGATTGCCGGGGCGGCAGCCTATGCGTCGTCAAAGGCTGCGATCCGAAACCACAGCAAGTCGGTCGCGCTATATTGCGCGAACCAAGGCTGGAAGATTCGATGCAATTCGATCCATCCCGCTGCGATACTGACGCCGATGTGGGAACCAGTTTTGGGTAAAGGTCCCGACCGGGAGGAAAGGATGCGGGCGTTTGTCGCCGACACGCCGTTGAAGCGCTTTGGCACCGCCGACGAGGTCGCCGTGATTGCCGCCCTGCTAGCGTCGGACGACGCGACCTATATCACCGGATCTGAATTTCACATTGATGGCGGTCTGCTGGCGGGCGCGGCGGCGTCGCCAGGGTGAATGTGCCCAACCAGTGCTGTTGTTAAATCGATCCACGTGTTCCGAGGCTGACGTGCCTCTTCAGATATTCGCAAACCGCTCTGCTTCAGATGTCGGTTCGTTCGATCAAAAGCCCGGTTGCTTCGGCACTGATGCCGAGCAACCGCAGGAAATCCCGCGCTCGTTTGGCCGATCGGTAACCAAGTCGCGCGGCTTTGGGCAGCGCATCGTCGAGGCGAAACGGGGTCGAGGCGACACGCGTCATTTTTTGGTCGCGGGGGTGATTTCCAGCGATCCGGGCTCGGCGATGTTGACGCCCCCGAACACCAGCAACCCACTGCGGAATTCGATCAGAGAATAGTCATTGTAGCGGCCCAGATCATATCCTTTCATCTTGAATGGCTTGCCCACGAAAGGAAGGTAGCCATTGACGGAGATTTTTGCCTCGTCATTTCGGGGATAGGGCCGTGCGCGATCCAGCAGCATCACGTTGATGGCGGTGTCGAGTTCGGAGGTGAGCAATGCTTTGAGGCGAGCGCCATTATTCTCGATCAGGCCGTTTTCTCCCGACAATGGCAATGCCGTACCTTCGCAGCAGAAATATTTGATCGTCTTGGCGGACTGTCCGGACACGCCCGTGTCGAGCTTGGTCTTGAGCACAACATAGGGGCGAACATCAGTCGCATTCACAAAGGTAAGCACGACATAGGGCGTCACGGTGAGCGTGGGGCCACCTGCCCTGGGAGAAAGGGTGAAGACGTCGCGATATTGCTCACCCGCGACGGCCGCTCCGGTCATCTCGATGGCGCGTGCTCTGACGTCGAAGCGCAGGTCATCCTCGACGTTCCTGACCTTGCCGGTCCCGGCTTCGGCATTGGCTGAACTCTGCGCCAGCATGCCAAATACGCCGAAGAGCATCCCTATCCCACCACCCTTTTGGTGCCCCGAAATCACGACATTGCTGTCGGGGATGCGGTGAACACCCAGCGGCAAGTCGCTCATCCCGTTCGCGCCTTTTTCTGAAAAGACGATGGCCGTCGGGGATTTGGTCGAAGCGGTCGGTGAAGCCTCTGAGGTAGGCATCGGCGCCGACGCCGTGGTCGCTGGCTCCGGCGTGGCCGTGGTTTGCGCCATCAACGCGGGCGCGCCCATAACCAACAGGCAAATCGTGATGCGGTTCATCTATTCCCCCCCACGCCCTGCTCGAGAACCCCCCGGCCCCCAAATGGCAGATCATCTGATCCATCATCCAGATTTCGCCCAAGACAAATTGGTCATGCGTCCGATTGCCAGTGATGTTGGTGCGCCACGGCGCCGCCC
>JAIELC010000108.1 GCA_019753375.1 Sphingomonas sp. | reverse complement strand
TGGCCAGAATGTCGAGCGACGGATTGACCGGTGCTTCGCCGCCAAAGCGAATCGCGCCGCGCTCCAGCGCGAAGTCACGCCCGGCAAATTCATAGGTGCCACGGACAAGATCGGCGCGGCCGCTGATCGCCGGGTTGGTTGGCTCCCCCACGATGCGCAAGTCCGCCGACCATTCGCTGGTCAGGCCGAGCCCGGTCACGGCAACGCCCGCCGATGCCTTTGCGGTTACATCAAGCCGCCATGGCTTTGCGGCGATCCGTTCATCCTCATCATCGCCGGGCAGGTTGATTTCCCGCACGTTCAGACGCGGGAGCGCCGCCGCCGACGCAGCCTGGCCAAGCCGATACCGGCTGCGGTTCAGGACGACATTGCCGGCAACCACGCCCCCCGATCCGTCGGACTTGATCGTCAGCGGCCCGGTAACGGTTGCAGCGATATCGTCGCGGTTGATCAGCACCGCATTGTCGGCGCGCGCGACCAAATCGAGCCCGAACCCATTCACGGCGGCGAAATCAAACGTCCCCGTGCCCGTGACGCGTCCCCCCTTGCCCGCATCGCTGCCAAAGCTGCTGATCACCAGTTTCGATCCGGCAAACTGGCCGGCGGCCTGGACATTTGTCAGCACGGTGCCCGTCGTCGCGCTTTCGATCCGGGCGCCATTCGCGCGCAAGGCGCCACGGATCCGTGGATCGTTGAGATGCCCGCCAATGTCAGCCCCGATGGCGACCGGGCCCGACAAATCGAATGATTCCAGTCCGGTCAGCCGCCACAAAGTATCGGCCGGGCCATCATAGCGGAGCTGCGCAAAGAGCGGCGAATTGGCCAGCCGCGCCATCAGCGTCCCGCTGCCCAACGGGGCGATCCGGGCCTGAGCGCGGCCGATGGTCTTGCCCTCGCTTGCCATGACCGCCCGGATGGCCGCACTGCCCGGCAGCAGGACACCCGCCAACCCGACATCGATTGGTTTTGACGTCAGCACCAGCCCGGCGCGGCTTAGCCCCCGAATGGTAACATCCACCTTGCCGGTTGGGGGCAATCCGCCCCCGTCGGTAAAGCTCAGTTTGCCCGAAGCCACGCCGTCCAGCCCCAGATCGGGATAGGCAAGGTCGATCAGTGATAAGGGGACCCGGGTCATCGACGCATCAATCGCCGCCGACCGCGAGGTAAATCGACCCGAAAGATCTGCCAGACCGCCGGCAAACAGCAATCGGGTCTTGGCGAGTTGCCAGCCATCGCCATCGCGCGTGATGATCGCGGGTTCGGCCAGTCGCGCCTCGCGGCGATCAATCGTGCCGGATGCGGTAATCGAATAGCGGTCGGGGGCTACGTCGGTGACCGTTTTGATATCGAATGCTCTGCCGCGTGCGCCCGTCAGGGTGGCGGTAATCTGGCCGGTTCCGCCCCGCAGCCTGGCAGTCCCCATCAACCGCGACAGCGACAAGCGACCCTTGCGAATCCCACCAAAGCGGAAATCGCCGTCGATTGAAACGCCCTCGGGATCGAGCAGCGCCACCATATTGATCGTGCCGCGCCGAAGCCGCAGGTCACCCGCCAGCGTCGCACCGTCGGCGGTTACATGCCCTTCAATCCGCTGCACGCCATTGACGGGTTGGAAAGCAAGCGTGCCGGTCGCGCCCCCCTGTTCGAGCGCGACCGTGCCGTCAAAGCCGCCCGAAACTGCCTGAAGCACGCCGTGCGCCTTGATCCCGCTGACATCCAGTGCCGCGATGTTGACGGTGGCATGGTCTCCCTTGGGCAGCAGCAATTGGCCGTTGCCAGCAAACGCGCCGAGCAATGATCCGCCCGAGGCGACAAAATCATAGCCACTGGGATTGGGGTCAAGATGCGCGTGCACGTCGTTCAGGCCCAGCGCTTCATTGGGCCGCGCCAGCGCCAGGTCGATGGTCGGGCGGTTGATATGCCCGTCGAGCTTGAGCACCAGTGCCCCATAGAGCTTCTGACGCCCGGTGCCGTCGAAGAAAAAGCCACCGTCGCGGCGACGATACCCGGTGCCGGCGATCCGGATCGACGGCGCGGTCAGCACCAGATTGGTAAAATGCAGGATGCCATCGCCTGTGCGTTCCAGCCCGGTCGTCAAATGCGGCAAGCCGCCCGCCAGCGAACGGAAAAATTCATTGTCGAGGCGGACGACCTGGGCTGTCCCGCTGCCGACGATGCGCGTGCCCTTGCCGCCCGCCCCCGGCACAACGCGCAGCATCGATGCGACGTCGACAATCCCCAAACCGGGGATCAGGTACCGCGCGAGCGTTCCGGTCAGGCCGACTTGATACGCCCCCGTGCCCAGATCGAGGACAAGGGTAAGCGTACCGTTCAGCTTGTCAGACCTGAACGCCAGCTTGTCACCGCTCACCTGCTTGCCATCGATGCGCAACACGCCGTTCAGCGCAAAGTTGCGCAAAATGCCGCCCGCGACATCGCCCACCCCGGTCACGCGCGCGACCGAAAGCCGGAGCGGCACGGCGATCGGCAGTTTCGTCAATCGGCCCCTTCCGGCCGCATGCGCCGCTTCAAAGCCGGTCTTGTCAAAGGCCAGTCGATCGGCATCCAGACGATAATCAAATGCGGCGGTGGCAAACGCGCCGTCCAAAATCACGCGCAGTTCAATATTGCGGCCGGTCATGTTCGGGAACAAGGCGGGGGGCTTCAGCAGGTGCGCCCGGACCCGGACGTTGCGGTAACTGCTGCGCGCGAGGTCAACCGCGCCACTCGTATCAACCAGCAGTTCTGGCGTGCGCAGAACAAGCTGACCGTCAAGCAGGCGATTTGCCAGCGTCGCCGCGCCGTTGACCGTGACGTGCGGCATGCCCAGCCGGGCAATTTTGCCTGTTGTAACGGCCGAGGGCGTGACTGTTCCGGTCAGCGTGTAGCGCCCAGACCGATTGGTTATCGCCAGATCCGCGATCCGCGCGGTTCCCGCATCGACCATTGCCGTGCCGCGCCATGTCCGCCAGCGGCCATCGCCCTGCACCGTCGCCCGGACCGGGCGCTTCAGCCCCGATAATTTGGCGATCAACCCATCCGCCGCGCCATTGGCCTTTAAATCGATGTCGAACCGATCGGCATCGGGGGCGGAATCGAGCATCAGGTGCACCTGGTCGCTGCCCTGAATCAGCGCGTTCAGATCGATCAGTGCCCGACCGTGGCGGATGTCAGCACGCCCCTGCACGCGCCCGGACCGCGCCTTGCCCAATACCGCCTGGCCGACCCTCAACCGATCAATCCGCAGCGCTCCGACATGAATATCGAACCCCGGCAAGATCGGACCGCGCCGCTGCGTGGCGTTGGTCTGCGGCAATTTGACAAGCGTCGCCGACGGGATCAGCAGCGTGGTGATATCGAGCCGGTTCGAAACCCAGGCCAGCGGCGACCAGCTAAGGTCAGCCAGGGGGGCCGAAAACACCACGCCTTTGGGATCGCTGATTCTGACATCAACCAAGATCGCGCGGCTGTAAATTGACCCTTTGATCCGGCCGATATGGTACCGCAAGCCATTGGCGGGTTTTAGGGCCGCGACCTGTTCTACGATCCAGCGGTGGCCGATGCTGGTATCGAGCATCATCAGGCCCGCAGCCGCCAGCGCAAATGTGCCGCCAATTATGATCAGGATCAGCCTCGACCACCATGGCCATCGCCGCGGCGGAACGACCTGCCCGCCGTCAGTTGTTTCAGCGTTGGTCAAAATGCCTGCCCCAGCGAAACATACACCGCCACGCGGGGGTCGCCAGGCTTGGGATTAAGCGGGGTACCAACGTCGATGCGGATCGGCCCGAAGTTCGAATAATAACGCAATCCCACTCCCGCGCCGTACTGCAGCCCGGTAAACCGGGGCAGCGGATCGGTGTAGATATTGCCCGCGTCAAAAAACGGCACGACGCCAAAATTGCCGAACGCCTTGATCCGCGCCTCAACCGAAAATTCGGTCAAACTTCGACCGCCAATCGGATCATTATTGGGATCGCGCGGGCCGATGCCCTGATAGCCATAGCCGCGTATCGACGCACCACCGCCAGCATAGAATCGCCGCGAAGGCGCGATAGCATCGCGCGGCGCGCCGACAATCGTTCCAAGCCGCACGCGACCAGCCAGAACAAGGCGCGAATTTACTGTCCGATAGCCGCTCGCATCGAACTGAACCCGGGCATAGCCAAAGGCCGAACCCTGCAGCGACACTTCGGGTGACAGGCGGACGCCAAGGCGGAACCCCTTGGTTGGATTGAGCAGATCGTCCGATCCATCATAATTCAGACTGGTGGGTAGCGCCCCGACAAAGAACGTCCTCCGCCGCGGATCGCCCGTTGCCAAGATAACGTCGCGCTCGTCCGATGCCGCAAGTTCGCCCCCCAGCGACCAGGTCCATGCTTTTTGGAAAAAGATGTTGGTCTGGCGTTCGAGGCTGCCACTGATCGAAAAGGTCGTCGCCTGATACGCAATTCGGCGAACATTGGACGCATTGACCTGCGCGGTCAGCACGCGGTCGCGGCCGTTGAAGTTGTTGCGGCGGAAAATCACACCGCCAGATTGTTCTTGTGTCCCCAGCACACCGCGGACCGTAAGCGCGCCTTCGGGCGGGAATAAATTGCGGTGTGTCCAGCTTACTTCACCACGAAAACCTTCGCCCGTGCCATAGCCCAGTTCGCCGGCAATGGTGTGCACGGGCGCGGGTTCCATCTTGACGGCAATGTCGACGGTGCCGGCTGTTCGGCCATCGACAGGGTCAATCTCTACCGCCGATACCAGCCCGGTCTGTACAATCGCGCGGCGGAGATCCTCGATCGCCGTCGAGTCATAGAGATCGCCTGGTCTGAAGCGGGCAATATCCTGAATGTGTCGTGCATCAAAAATGCGGTTCGCAGGCGTGGTGACCTGGCCAAAATGGCGCAGGCCACCCGGTGCGACATCGAGCGTGAGGGTCGCGGTCTTGGTGGCGTGGTCAACGACAATTTCGCTTTGCCCAACGGTTGCGAAGGGGAAGCCCGCCCTTGGAATCGCCAGCCGCAAGGCATCTTCGCCAGCGACGATCTTATCCGCGTTGACCGGATCATCGGGATTGATGTTCAGGTCTTCGCGGAACGTCCCCGTTTTATCGCCAGCCGCAGCCAGCCCGTCCAGATCGACGGCTTTAAGCCGGTACAGCGTCCCAATACTGGCTGTCAGGATTACGTCGGGCTGGCCGTTTCCGGAAACAACGCTGGTTCGCACCCGGGCATCATAATAGCCAAGCCCGCGCAGCAACGTGGTCAGCAATGCCGAATCTTCGCGCGCGCGGCGATCGATCTGAGCAGCATTGGCGGGCTCGCCCTGATGCGCCCGCAGCGTCGACAATGCCTCAAATCGAGCATTGAACAGCGCGTCGGCGACATCTTCGATGCCTTCGATGCGATAGCTGTAGCGCGACATTTCGGCAATTTCGGTGCGTGTCTGGCCATCGACCTTGCTCGTCTCATCGATCGCAAGATCAGGCCAGGCCACGCCAATATCATTCATCGGGGCAAGCGGTGAGCCCGGATCGAGCACCGGCTGGTCGTTTGCCTCTGCCCGTTGTCCGTTGGTCGACAATTGTTCGGGCGGTAAGTTTGGACGATCCGCGGCTGGCGATGGCGCCGTCTGTGCATGGGCAATGACGGGCGCCATTAACATGATGCAACTGGCCATCGCACAAGCCAGGCGTTCAGGCGGCGCGAACGGAACCCACATGCAGCAGCCTTAGCTAGGTCAACCCGTAAGGGACAGGGGCTTGGCGCAAATGGGTTATGAATTCGTCGGATTGTTGGGTCAGCGCGGCGTGTGTGCGGTCAATGAACCGTTCCGAACGAGCGATCAGCCGTCATAACAAGGATCAAGCGTTCAATTTGACGCCAACGGCAGAAATGCACGTGATTGCCAATGCCACGACTTTGATCCGCGCGGGCCGCGGCCTCAAATCCGGCATCATCGCCAAATTCGGCGATCAATTTGGCGGCATCGGCAACGACGGCGCGGTCGGCAACATAGGGCAGCAGGGTCATCATCGTCTCCGCGCCGCCGGTGCGCTGCGCTACGTCCGCCCATAATCGCAAAATCCAGCAGGGCGCTTACCGCGAATGGTAAACGTGCCGGTTGCTGTATTTGGCCGATGCCCGACGCAAAAGGCTCGATGCAAAAGGCCCGGTACAAAAGGCTGGGTGCGAAGGGTCAGGCGCTGGTGTTCCGTGGTCGGGCATGGCAAGGGCTGCCCATGGCCTCTCCTTCTCAAAAAAGCCCCGCAGCCGGTGGTGTATTGATAGCCCTGGGCGCAATTGGCGGCTCAATCGTCGGCCTTTACTCGGGGCAGCCCACGATCGGTTTCCTTGTCGGCCTTGCCGGAGGATCATTGATCGCCGTCCTGATCTGGTGGCGCGGGCACCCGCGCTGAGTGCCCGGCGCGGTACCAAAGCCTGAGGCTGCTTCGGTGGTCAGCGTAAGGCCCGCGACAGCCCGACAACCCGCCCGATCACCACAACATCATCGCTGTCGACGCCCGGATAGTCGGGATTGTCGCTGGTAATCACATAGCGATCGCCCTGGCGCGCAACGCGCTTGACCATCAGCAGACCATCGACCCGAATGACGAAAATGCCCGGCCGTGCGGTGACGCGCTGATCACGGCGATCGACCAGCAATTCATCATCGGGAAGAATTGTTGGCAGCATCGATTCTCCCCGCGCGCCGATGATTGAAACATCCTGCGCCCGCACACGAAGCATGGCGATCAGCGCAGGGTCGACCAAATAGCTCCCCGCCGGTCGATCCGCATCAACCAACGCCCCTGCACCGGCAGAGGCAGCAGCATCGATCCGGGGAACCATAATTGCGGATGTCGATGGCAAAGCCGCAGCCGCACTCGCGCCGAGCAAGCGTTCATCCACCCTGAAATAGTTGGCGAGCAGCCGGCGATCGCGCTCTGCCAATCTGCGCGGCGAGCCACGCCGCACAAATTGCTGAAGATAGGCGGCATTGCGTCCGAGCATCCGCGAAAGCGCGGCATAGCTTTCCCCGTAACGGGTAACCAGCGCATCAAGCGCGGCGCGTGGATCGTCGTTTTGCACCCGTACTCCTTATCCGTAGGATTTTTCCTAGACAAGTTGGAAATAGCAGAACAAAAAAAGAACATTAAGACGAATCGGAGGATGTTCAACATGTCGTTGCTGGTCAAAATAGACCGTTTCCTGCGCCACACGCAGATGCCACCAACCCGGTTTGGCCGGCTCGTGGTGAATGACCCGCGGCTGGTTGGCGATCTGAAAAACGGCCGGCTGCCGGGGCCGACCATTGTTGCGCGAGTCGACGCGTTTGTGGCGACATATCACGATGAGAACGGGCTGCGGGACGAGGTTGGTGTATGAGCCGCGGCCCGGAAATCGGGACGCTGGTAACCCGCAATGTTGAACAAGCCGCGCGGCGATATGGCTGCGGTGTTCGCGTTCAGTCCGTGCAATCGACACGCTGGGCGAGCGCCACATTTAATGGCGAACGTCACCGGCTCCAGGCTTCGGCAACGCCCTCACCGGCGCTAGACAAGTGGTTGGCGGATCTGTGCGACGCCGACTTTTCGATCCGCGGCCATCTCGTCGCCGACATCCATGTCCGGTCAATTCAACGAGCATCGGAATTGGTTGGTATTGAATTGGAAGTTCTTACGCTGGAAGATGCTTGACCGGCATTCAGCCGACACGCGTTGCCATGCGACGCAATATCCCCAGCGTATCGTCGATAGAGCCGCCCTGATTCGCTGCCAAAGGGAGCGTCGGCTCGCTTTCGGGCACCGCCTTATCCGTTCGGGTGCGCTCGGTAACACTACGCTCCAAACGCTCCAGCAAGGCAGCGATCGTCGCCTCAGTATTGGGTCGCGGCGCTGCTGGATCACGATTGGCCGAACCGGACGCGGCTGCCAGCCCGGGACGGAAGAGCGACGTCACTTCGAAGGTCTCAAAACGCTCGCCGGGCTCATACACCTGCGGCCGTTCGAACGGCGTGACTCGCGGCGAAACGGGCGGCTCCAACGGCGTTTGTGGGA
>JAIELC010000143.1 GCA_019753375.1 Sphingomonas sp. | reverse complement strand
GCCCCAATCGCCACGGCAAGATGCAGCGCGGCCGCTTCCAACCCGTCGCTTTCATCATGCGCGGCAAGGCTGCGCTGCGCCGCATCGGTCAGCGCACGGTCCACCGCCGCCGGTACCGTGCCCAGCCGCTGCGCAACGTGCAGGCAAAGCGCCGCCGCTACGCGCCAGACAATCATGTGCTGCAATTCGGCGCGCAGATCGGTGCGCCGATCAGGTCGGGCAACGCTGCTGCCGTCCTGCGCGGTTCGGCGCCGGACATCGGCCGCCAGCAGGGCCATAGCGGCGGCCGCGACTGCGCCGTCCGGGCTGGCCGACAGTCGCGCCAGCAGGCTTGGCTGGTCGGGGTGCGACGGCGCGGTCATCGGCAATGCCTCGGCCAGCAAATCCTGCGTCGCGCGCGCGACCAGATCCGCCACAAATTCGGGATGCGCAAACAGCCCGGCGTCGAGCAGCAACGCCTCTATCGCGCCGCCCGTGCCCGCATCGGCAACCACAAGCGCCAGATCGGGCGCATCGCGGGCCGCCAGCGCTCGCCCGGCCTGCGCGCGAAGATCGCTTTCGACCGCCAGAATAATCCTGCTGGTGGTTGCCCCCACGCGGGCGCGGGTGCGATCATCCAGCCGCATGTCGGCGGGTTGCGATAATTGCGCGACGGCGGCGGCAACGCGGCGTTCCGGGCGCGCGTCATCTGCCGCGCTGCGGGCAAGCAGCTGGCTGACGTCGTGGCGGGCGCCGTTGCTTCCATCGTCGGTATCGATCGACATGGTTTTCGCCATAAAGCGATGCGGTTAACGTCGGGCTAAGGTAACGGTCCGGCGGCCTTGGGGCGGAGAAATTCAATCAGGCCGCCCAGCGATGCCGCCGCATAAACCGCCATCGCCGCAAGGCCATACAGGCCCAGCCCGGCCCACAGAAAAGGCAGCAACAGCAACGGATAAGCCGCGGGTGACCCCCACCATCCGGGACGCGCCACATTCCCCGCACCGCGCTCTAGCAGACCGGCAAGCACCACCACAGACCCGGCCAGCACCAGCGCTGTCGCCGATCCATCCGCCGCGCCGATGCCGCGCCCCGCCAGCACCACCGCCAGCGCCGACCCGGCGGCAATCCCCAGCGACTGGAACCGCGCCTGATCTTCCTGATCGCGCATCCACGACAAGATGCTGCCGATCATCAGTCCCAAATTGGCAAGCACCACCAACGACATGCCAAGGCCCGTCCAGCGCACCGCAACCAGGCCGAGCCCGGCGATCATTACCCCGCCCGCCGCGGTCGCGACCGACACGGGGTTGATGCCGCGCGACACCAGCATCGGCAGGATACGGCGCGCAATCGGTGCCTGGACAAAACGGTCCACCCAGGCCGACCGCCCCGATACATGCGCTGCGACCAGCGCATCATTGCGATCGCCCAGACGGCGCGAATCATGCTCCACGCCGTGGCCGGACGCGACCGCATTGGCCGGCAGGGCAATATGGCGGGCGCCGCCCTGTGCCGTCACGCGCAGCAGGGTGGAGGCGAAATCATATTCCCTGGGCATCGCCGCCACATCGACAATCTGCGCCATGGATATCATCGCCACCCCGGCCCAGATCGCATCGGCGCCCACGCGTTCCAGCCCGGGCAGCGCCATGGCATCGTTGGTGACGAGCAACGCATCCCCTTCAGCATGCGTCATCAGCGACAGGATCGCGTCGGTCGTCACCAGCCCATCGGCCATTACCAGCACGCGTGACAGCGGGTGCAGCTTGGCTTCGGCTTCACGCGCGGATCGTATGGCGTCGACGGTAACGCCGCGCCGCGTGATCCGGTTGATCGCCCCCAGCAATTCCGGGGTCAGCCGCTGCACGACAATCAGCAAATGCCCCGCGCCCGCCGCCATCAACAGCCGCGCCTGAAATTCAATCAGCGTGCTGCCGCCGAAAGCGAGCGTCGCCGCCAGCAAATCAGGCCGATCATCGGCGTCGTCGGTTGCAAAAATAAGCCCGGTGAGCATCGGTCACGCTGTTACGCAGTTCGGGCAGGGTTGGCAAAGGTGGTTGGGGGTTGAGCGGCAGACTATCAACTCCCTGCTACGCGGAATGGTGGCGTTCCATGCCAGTCTTCACTCAGCTTCATCCGCCGGAGGGAGCATTGAAAGGCGGGGCGGACCGCAAGCGCCTGGATTTCCGACCAACTGGCGCGCTCGCCGGTCAATAGCGCATCCCGAAACAGGACATTATTCGACCGATAAGCCTAGCTAAGCCTTTGATTAACTCAATGCTAACCTGTAACGACAAGTTCATAGCGGGAATACCCGTCCGGGCGCATTGTTTTAAACTGTTTGAATTTGAGGAAAATTCGATGACGACTCGTCTTGGACTGTTGGGCGCTGCTGCCTTGGCGACTATGGTTGTCGCCGCCCCGGCGCAAGCCGCCACACAGATTTACAATCTGACATTGGTTGACCCGATGTCAGAGTTGGGAGCCGGCCCTTTCGGTACGGTGACGGTGACGGAAGACAGTGGGACGCTGAAATTTCTGCTGTCGCTGGAGCCAGGCTATCGCATTCATGACGGCAATGCGAACCACAATGCTTTTTCATTCAGCATTCTTGGCAATCCCAACATCACCGTTTCGGACCTGACGAGCGGGTTTACGGCGATCAGCACCAGCAACGCGGACAATGTCAGCTCGCCGCCGTTTGGCATTTTCTTTTCCGGCGTGGATTGCACGACAGCGTGCGGCCCCGGCTATGCGGGCGGCTATGCAGGCGATCTTTCGTTTACGGTCAGCGCCGCGAGCCCATTGTCGATTGCATCACTAGGATCAAACAACGGCGTGTATTTCACGTCTGATCTGATCAATGAGCGTGGCAAGACCGGCAATGTCGGGGCAACGATTGCGACGTCAGCGGTTCCCGAACCGGCCACATGGGCGATGATGCTGGTTGGCTTTGGGGGGATCGGCGCGGCGATGCGGCGCAAGCCAAAAGTAACGACACGCATCCGTTTCGCCTGATTTACTCCCCCGACAAAATTACGGGCCGTCGATCCAGCGATCGGCGGCCCTTAATCTATTTGGGCCACAGCATAGATTGTGCGCCGCCGTGAAGCAGTGGCAGGGCGCGCGCGCCTGCGCCTCCCCCCTCACAACCGTCGCTAGAACCGCGAGACCGCGCGCCTTAACCGCTGGAGAATGCGGCCGTCACCGCATGGCGCCTGACTGGCTTCTTCGGCCAGTGCCATCAGACGGACGGCGCCAAAGCTGGCGGCCAATCCTTTTAATCGCTGGGTAGCGGCGTGCCAGTCTGCGTCGGTCTGCGCGCTGGTAATGGCGCGCAGCGCCCGGTGCGCGCTTTCGGCAAAGGCGTCGCGTAGTTCATCGATCAGCGCGGCGTTACTGCCTGCGGCGGCCGCCAGGGTCGCCTCTATCGCTCCGGGATCATACGCCATGGCCTGCGCTAGGGCCGCCGCGGTTAATACCGGGTTATCTGCCGACACGGGGAAAGCTATTTGCTTTGACGCGCCGAATTTCGTGATAGAGTCGGGTGATGAATGGAGGACCGCGCATCATCGACATCCGCATCGGCGCGCCCGCTTCGGGCCATCAGGACGATTTGCCCGCAACGCTGGCAACACCGGACGCAGCGATGGACGCTGATGTGCGCGCCGAGGATGAGGGCGCGGATTATGCGGTGAATGACGGCGCGGATGTGCGCCCGCGCCGCTCTGTTTGGGGCATAATCGTCGCGATTCTGGCGGTTCTGGCCATAGTGGGCTGGGCCGGCGGCATGGTCGCGCTGATCGGGCCAGAGAATTTTGTCGGCATGGCACCGGTCGCGCTGGTGCAGCTGATTGCGGCGCTTTGCGTACCGCCCGCCTTGATTGGCGTGTTCTGGCTGCTGGCGATGCGGACGAGCACGGCCGAGGCGCGTCGCTTTGGCGATGTGGCCGCCGCCATGCGGGCCGAGGCGGCCGCGCTGGAACGCACGATCAGCATGGTATCGCGCCAGATCGCCATCAACCGCGTTCAGCTTGCCGAACAGACCAGCCAGTTGATGACGACCGGCGACCATGCGTCGCAGAGGTTGACCGCGATCAGCGAGGGTATGGCGCGCGAAGTCCGCAGCGCCGACGAACAGGCGCGCCGGCTGACCGACGGGATCACCGCGGCGCAGACCAGCCTGAGTGTGCTGCTCGCATCGCTGCCCAAGGCGCTGGGTGAAGCCGATGGCATGGCCAAATCAATCGAGACCGCCGGACTGGCGGCGTCTGAACAGGCCGCCGCGCTTGACGCGCAGATTGTTGCGCTGACCGAACGTGGCCGCGATGCCGATGCGCTGGCAGGCGGGGCGGCGCAAAAGCTCGCCGCGCATATCGCCCGGATGGAAGCAACCAGCGAAACCGCAGGCGCGCGGCTGGAAAGCGTTACAGCGGACATGTCCACGGCGGTCGATGATCTGCTGGGTCGCACCGCAAACGCGGTCGATGAAGCCCGCAAAGGCATTGCGGCGCAGGGCGATGCGATGCTGGCGATGGTCGAGGCCAATCAGGCGCATCTTTCGCGCACCAGCAGCGAATCAGTAGAAGCGCTGTCCGAACGGATCGCCGCGATCGAAACCGCGATCGACCGGATCGGATCGCGGATCGCCGAGCAACGCGACGCCGGCCAGGCCATGGTCGCCGGCATCGAGGAAAATTTCGGGACGGTCGAAGCAAAGGTTGCAGCGTTCCACAGCACCGGAATCGAACAGACGCAGACGCTGGCGGCATCGATCAGCGCGCTGGGTGGATCGGCCGACGCGATGACCGAAGCGCTGAAGACCGGCGACGATATGGCGCGCAAGGTAATCAACACCGCCGAGGATTTGCTGACCTCGCTCGATGCCGCCGCGCGCGAAATCGACGAGACCTTGCCAGAGGCGCTTGCGCGGCTTGATGACCGGATCGCGCAAAGCCGCAAGGTAGTGGTTGCCGCCAAGCCTGAATTGCTGGCGTTGGTGACAGCGGCGGAAAGCACGCACGACGCGATCGAAGCCATCGCCCAGGTACTGACCGGGCAGCGTCGGACACTCGACCAGCTGACGTCGACCTTGCTCGACGCGCTCAGGACCGGTGAGGACAAGGCTGGCGCGCTGGGTGAGGCGATGGACGCCACCATCGCCCGGACCAATGATTTCGCCGAAAGCGCGGCGCCGCGCCTGGTCGAAGCATTGATGCGCGTCCGCGAAACCGCCAACGCCGCTGCCGAACGTGCGCGCGAAACACTGAATTCGGTGATCCCTGAAGCCGCGCAATCGCTCGAAATCGCCAGCGCTCAGGCAATCCAGCGCGCGATCGGCAATTCGGTTGAACGCCAGATCGGCGACATCGCGCAGGCGACCGAGGCCGCCGTGGCAGCGGCGACGCGCGCCTCCGAACGGCTGACCGGGCAGATGATGACAATCGCCGAAACGACCGGGCTGGTCGAATCGCGGATCGAAGAAGCCCGCGCCGAGCGCGAAAAGGCAGACAGCGATAGCTTTGGCCGCCGTGCATCATTGCTGATCGAAGCGATGAACTCGGCGTCGATCGATATCGCCAAGACGTTTTCGAACGACGTCGCCGACAGCGCCTGGGCCGCTTATCTGAAAGGTGATCGCGGGGTGTTCACGCGTCGCGCCGTGCGGCTGCTCGACACCAGCGACGCGCGCGAGATCGTCAGGCTTTATGACGAGGACAGCCCGTTTCGCGAACAGGTCAACCGCTACATCCATGATTTCGAATCGATGCTGCGGACCATCCTGGCGCAACGCGACGGATCACCCATGGGCGTGACGTTGCTGTCATCCGACATGGGCAAGCTGTACGTGGCGCTGGCACAGGCGATCGAACGGCTGCGGACCTGATCGTCAACTACGGCAGGAATCTTTGCGGACGGTATTGGCCTTGATCAGCCGACCGGCTTGGTCCCGCCAACAAAATCCAGCGTTTCGGCGGTTACCCAGCCAAAATGGTAATTGAGCAGGAAAAGGCCGAACAGCGCGGTCGCCAATAGCGTGACGCGCATCGCGGTCCTGCCCGGGCGGAAGCCATGCGGCGCGCTTTCGGCCTGACCGGGGATCCGCGCGACCCCGGCTTCGTCCGCCGTGCGGACACCAAAGGGCAGCACCAGAAAGACACAGAAAACCCAGATCAGAAAATAGATCGCGATCATCGACGTGATTTGCATGACGGTGCTTCTACGCGTCGATCAGCAGCACGTCGACTATGGGCTTTTTACCAGTCCAGCGCGTCGCCACCCGGCGGACAGATAACCGCACCTGCTCGCGCAGTTTGTCGCGATCCCGCCCGCCTTCGCGCACCGCTTTGGCAGCAGCATCAACCGCTTCGGACAGGAAAGGATCACGGTCCTCTTCAACCGGTATACCCTGCAGCTTGACTTGCGGTTCGCCCAGCAGCGCGCCGGTCTTGCCGACCGCCACCGCCACCGATATCTGCCCGTGCAGCGCGAGCTTGCGGCGTTCATTGATGGTACCGCCATCGGCGGGTAAAATCACGTCGCCGTCAAGCACGAGCCGCCCCGTCGCCGCATGCCCGATCTTCTCCGGCGTGCCGGGAGCCAGGCGCACAATGTCGCCATTGGATTGGACCAGTGCATTGGGCAGCCCTTCGGACAAGCCAAAGCGCGCCTGCTCCATCATGTGCCGCATTTCACCATGCACAGGCACGAGCAGGTCAGGGCGGATCCAGCGATACATTTGCGCCAGTTCTGGCCGGCCGGGATGACCCGAGACATGGATATGCGCCTGGCGCTCAGTGACCATGATGACGCCCCTCGCCGCCAGCGTGTTCTGGATGCGGCCAATCGCAATCTCGTTGCCCGGAATCTGTTTTGACGAAAAGATCACCGTGTCGCCGGCGCTGAGCGAAATCGGATGCGTCCCGTCGGCGATGCGCGCGAGCGCCGCGCGCGCCTCACCCTGCCCGCCGGTCGCGACCACCATCACATCGCGGCCCGCCATCCCCATCGCCGCATCGACACTGATCACCGGCGGAAAATTCTTCAGATAGCCATTCGCCTTGGCAACGCGGAGAATGCGGTCGAGCGAGCGACCGGCGACGCACAACGCCCGCCCATTTTCGCGGGCAACATCGCCCAGCGTCTGCAGGCGCGCCGCGTTGGACGCAAAGGTGGTAACCAGCACGCGGCCCTTGGCCGCGCCCACAACCTCCATCAAATCCTTGCGGACGCTGGTTTCTGATCCTGACGCTTCGGGATTGAAGACGTTGGTTGAATCGCACACCAGCGCCAGCACGCCGTCATCGCCGATGGCCGACAACAGCGCCGGGCTGGCCGGTTCGCCGATCACCGGCGCATCGTCGAGCTTCCAGTCGCCGGTATGGAAAATCGTCCCATAGGGTGATTTGATAACCAGCGCATTGCCTTCGGGAATCGAATGCGCGAGCGGCACATAGCGGAACCCGAACGGGCCGACGGTAAAATCCTCGCCCACCTCGATGATGTTGAGTTCGACCCGGTCGATCGAGCCTTCTTCTTCCAGCTTGCCGGCGATCAGCCCCGCCGTGAACGGCGTTGCGTACAGCGGCACGCCCAGATCTTCGGCGAAATAGGGCAATGCGCCAATATGGTCTTCATGCCCGTGGGTCAGCACGATGCCGACCAGATCATCGATCCGTTCTTCGATAAAGGCCAGATCGGGGAGGATGATCTCGACGCCCGGATAACCGGGATCGGCAAAGGTAATGCCGCAGTCAACCATGACCCATTTGCCCTGGCAGCCATAGAGATTGACGTTCATGCCAATTTCGCCAGATCCGCCAAGGGCGAGAAAAAGCAGTTCTTCTTTCGGAGTAGTCACTAAAATATTGTTCTTTCAATTGTCGCCGCCATTGCGGCCCGCAAATTTGATGTTGTCACCCCGGCAAAGGTCGGGATCGATGGCCGCAAGGCCAGCCGCGATACGGGAAGATCCCGGCCTACACCGGGATGACAGATTTATGCCATATGGGCGCGATCCCACAACATCGCCAGACCCTGAATGGTCAGATCGGGCTCGATCGCGTCAAAAACCGCGGTTTGTTTTTCAAACAGCGTCGCCAGACCGCCGGTCGCAATCACCTTCACCGGCCGGCCAACTTCGGCCTTCATGCGCGCC
>JAIELC010000057.1 GCA_019753375.1 Sphingomonas sp. | reverse complement strand
GCCGCCCGCCGCGGCAACCACCGATATATTGGTGAAGGATCGGCTGTCGGTAACGGGAAAAGCGATCCATTTCCCATCGGGTGACCAGACGGGAGTTGTTCCCCCTTCATCGGTGGCGATCGCCCCGGTGAATAACAGCCGGTCCCCGCCTGCGCCACCAAGCGTCACCAGATGCAGTTCGTTTTTGCCGCTGACATATACTGCCTGCTTGCCATCGGGCGCATAAGCGATTGCCGAGGCAACGCCACTGCGGGTCAGCAATGTTTCCTTGCGCGCCGCCACATCATATTCGGCGAGCAGATGATCAAGCCCGCGTTCGGTGATGTAGAGCAAGCGTTTTGAATCGGGCGACCAGCTGATTTCGCGTTCCGCCCCGGCGCTGGTGGTAATGCGCTGGGCCGGGCCGCCATCCTTGACCGATCCGGCAAAAATCTCCCCGTGCCCGATCACCGCCACTTTCTGGCCATCGGGCGACAATGCGAGCCGGTCGAAATTGCTGAGGTTGAGGTGTCGGGTCGGTTCGGCTGCCAGCGCCCCGCGTAGCGAGATTGGCACTGGTGCTGCCTTGCCGGTAGCGATATCAAACCGCCAGATCGCCATGTCACGTTCGAACACGATCGCTGATCCGTTGGCTGCGATGGCGGGGTAAAGCAGGCGTCCATCGGTAAATTGCGTGACTGGCTGCGCCGCACCGCCCGCGACCGGCATGCGCCACAAATTCTCGGACCCCGACTGATCGGACATGAAATAGAGCGTCGCGCCGTCGGGGGTCCACATCGGCCACGCATGTTTGGCGTGATCGGCCAGCAATTTGCGATAGCCACCGCCCGATGCCACCGGCTTTACCCACAATTCGGTTTCGTCAATGTGCGAATGGCCGTTGCGCCACCATTGGCCATTGGAAATGCCCCGGGTCATCATCGCGATCTGGCTGCCATCGGGCGACGGGGCAGCCTGAAATTCGGGAACATAGTCCTCGCGGCTGACCTGCATTGGCGTGCCACCGGTCGCAGCAACGCGCATCACATCGGCGCGGCCGCCCGGATCAAGCGCCGCAGAACTGAAATAAAGGTATTTGCCATCGGCCGACCAGGCATCGAGCTCTTCATTGGCTTCGGCATAGGTAATCCGGGTGGTCGCGCCGGTGGCCAGATCGAGGACATAGATGTTGGTGTTGCCGCTGCGGTTGGACGTGAAGGCGAGCTTGCGACCATCCGGCGAATAAATCGGCTTGCCTTCGGTGGCGGGATCAGTCGCAATCAGGTGCGCGACGCCCCCAGTGCTGGCGACTTCCCAAATGTCCCCGCCGCTGGCGAAGGCGATCTGGCTGCCGTCGGGCGACAGCGATGGTTCGGCAAGGGAAGGCCGGGCACTGATTGTCTGCGCTGATACCGGCGCAAGCATCGTCGCGCCCAGCAGAAATCCCGCAAAGCTTAGTCGTGTCATGAAATGCCCCCGAACCGGTGATTGACCAGAGTAAAGCGCATCTGTGGCGCCGGGAGCAACCCTTATTGCACTGCAGCACTTGGGAGTTTGGCCAAGCCGTGATAGGCGCGCCATCATGCTCAATCTGAACGGCATCACGGTGCGCCTTGGCGGACGCACGATCCTGGACCGCGCAACCGCCGCGCTGCCCCCGCGTAGCCGTGTCGGCCTGATCGGGCGCAACGGCGCGGGCAAATCCACGCTGATGAAAGTCATGATTGGCCAGATCGAGCCTGACGACGGGTCGATCGATATGCCGCGCAAGACGCGGATCGGCTATATCGCGCAGGAAGCGCCAAGCGGCCAGACCACCCCCATCGACGCGGTGCTTGCGGCCGATACCGAGCGCGCCGCGCTGCTTGCCGAAGCCGAACATTGCCATGATCCCGACCGGGTTGGCGAGATTCATGACCGGCTGATCGCCATCGACGCCTATACCGCCGAAGCCCGCGCGGCGCGAATTCTGGTTGGGTTGGGCTTTGATGATGAGATGCAGCAACGCCCGCTCGACAGTTATTCGGGCGGCTGGAAGATGCGCGTAGCGCTGGCCGCGCTGCTCTTTTCCGAACCCGATCTGCTGCTGCTCGACGAACCGTCGAACCATCTCGATCTTGAAGCGACATTGTGGCTGGAAAGCTTTCTGAAAAGCTATCCCGCGATGATGGTGGTGATCAGCCACGAACGCGATTTGCTGAACAATGTCGTCGACAACATCCTTCATCTCGAAGGTGGCAAGGTTACGCTCTACGCGGGCGGTTATGACAGTTTTGAACGTCAGCGCGCTGAACGGATTGCTCAGCTGGCCGCGGCGCGCGCCAATCAGGATGCCCAGCGCGCCAAGCTGCAGGACTATGTCGCGCGCAACTCCGCACGCGCGTCAACCGCCAAACAGGCACAGAGCCGCGCCAAGATGCTCGCCAAGATGCAGCCGATCGCAGCCATGGCCGAAGACCCGACGCTGAGCTTTGATTTTCCAAGCCCCGATGAACTGAAGCCGCCGCTGGTCACGCTCGACATGGCTGCGGTCGGCTATACCGCTGACCGGCCAATCCTGCGGCGGCTTAACCTGCGGCTCGATCCCGATGACCGGATCGCGCTGCTTGGCCGCAATGGCAACGGCAAGACAACGCTTGCGCGCCTGCTTGCGGCGCAGCTGGCGCCGATGGAAGGCGATATGGCCAAATCGGGCAAGATGCGCGTCGGCTATTTCACCCAATATCAGGTTGAAGAGCTGCACGGCGACGATACGCCGCTGGAACATATGACGCGGGTGATGGCCGGCAAGACGCCGGCCGCGGTGCGCGCGCAGCTGGGGCGGTTCGGCTTTTCGGGTGACCGCGCGGTGACCAAGGTCGGCAAGCTGTCGGGTGGCGAACGCGCGCGGCTGGCGCTGGCGCTCATCACGCGCGACGCGCCGCACATGCTGATCCTCGACGAACCGACCAACCATCTCGACGTCGATGCGCGCGAGGCGCTGGTGCAGGCGCTCAATGCCTATGACGGCGCGGTCGTCATCGTCAGCCATGATCGCCACATGATCGAACTGACCGCCGACCGGCTGGTCCTGGTCGATGATGGTACCGCGCAGGAATATGCCGGTAGTCTGGACGATTACACCGACATGATTCTGGGCAAGAACCAGCCGAAGCAGGAGGGCGGGTTCAAGCCCAAGAAAGACAAGAAAGCCGCCGCGCAGGCCCGCGAAAAGGCCGCTGCGCTGAAAAAGGCGGCGAGCGAGGCCGAAGCCTTGGTTGCCAGGCTGACGACCGAGCGTAACGCGATTGACCGGGCGATGTTTGATCCCGCGGGTGCTGACCCCGCGCTGGCCAAGCTGACGATGGGGGATCTCAGCCGCAAGCGCGCCGAGCTGCAGGCCCGGCTGGAAAGCGCCGAAGCCGCCTGGCTCGAGGCGAGCGAAGCGGCCGAGGACGTGCTGGCCTAGGGTTGAGCAGCCGGCGGCTTGGCTGCCGGCGGCGCGGCTGGCGGTACGGCTGGGGCCGGATCAACGGGCGGAGGGATGGGGATCCGCCGGGCTGTCAGAATTCTGATCGGTTTTTCGATCATCTGGCCCTTCAGAAATCCTTCGCCCTTGGTCGCGGAGATAGGCGCGTCGAAAATCCTGCGTGCCACGTCCATGCCCGACACGACATGCCCGAACGCGGCGTATCCATCCTTGTCGCCTTGCGCCTTTGGGTCGGCATCGAGACCCGGCAGATCGGACAGCAGCAACGAGAAATCACCGGTCGCGGTGCCGGGGCCATAGCGCGCCATCGACAGCGTCCCCGCCTTGTGGAGGATGCCGGTAAGGTTGGTTGGCTCGTGCGCAATCGGCTTCAATATGCGTTTGGGGTCGCCCTGCGTGCCTGCCTGGATCAATCCGTTGGGCGGATCGCCCCATGGCAAATGCATCGACCGGTAAAAGACGATGCCGTCAAACCGTTTCTGATCGACATAGGTCACGAAATTGCGGACCGTGATGGGGGCGTGCTTGTAATCAAGGTCGACGGTGATCGTGCCAAGCTCGGTATTCAGCGCGACCCGCACGGTATCGGGCAGCACCACCGGCGCGGGCGGTGGCACGATCGGCGCGCGTTTGGTCGCGGCGGAAACCGGGAAAAGCGCGACCAGGGTCAGCGCGGCGGCAAGGGCGAATCGGGTCATCATGGCGTGATCTTGCCCTATCCGCTTATCAAAGCGCCATCCCGGCGGCATGGCCGCTGGCCCAGGCCCATTGAAAATTATAACCGCCCAGCCAGCCGGTCACGTCAACGGCTTCCCCGATCGCATAAAGTCCCGGCACTTTGCGCGCGGCCATGGTTTGCGATGACAAGCCATCGGTGCTGATGCCGCCAACCGTCACTTCGGCCTTGGCGAACCCTTCGGTGCCATTGGGGTGGAAGGACCAATTGGCGAGCCGCGCGGCAATGTCGGTCAGCTCGCGATCGGTATAGCTTATCAGTTCGCCGCCATGTGGTAGCCGATCGGTCAATGTTTCCGCCAGCCGGACGGGCAGGGCGGCGGCGAGGCAGGTCCGCAGCAAGGCACGCGGCCGTTCGCGCTTGGCGGCGACCAGCCAGTCGGCGGCGTGGCCAGGCAGGAAATCAATCGCAATCGCCTCCCCATGTCGCCAGTAGCTCGACACTTGCAGAATCGCGGGGCCGGACAGACCCTTGTGCGTGAACAGCGCCGCCTCGCGAAATGCTGCCATGCCCGCGCGGGCGACAACCTCGGTCGCGACGCCCGAAAGGTTCTGGAACAGCGCATCACCACCGCCCAGCGTCAGCGGAACCAGTGCGGGCCGCGGCTCGACCACCTTGAGCCCAAACTGGCGGGCCAGATCATAGGCAAAGCCCGTTGCGCCCAGCTGGGGAATAGCGGGACCACCCGTGGCAATCACCAGCGCCGGGGCAGTTGCCACCCGGGCACCAACGGTCACGCAGAACCGGCCATCGGCATGCGCCACATGGGTGATCGGCTGGCCGAGCCAAAGGGCGACCCCGCCCTTTGCGCATTCGTCGAGCAACAGGTCGACAATCTGCCGTGCCGATCCGTCGCAAAATAACTGCCCCAGCGTTTTTTCGTGCCAGGTGATGCCATGGCTGTCGACCAGCGCGATGAAGTCGTCGGGCGTGTAGCGGCTGAGCGCAGACTTGGCGAAATGCGGATTGGCGGAAATGAACCGGTCGGGCAGCGTGCCGATGTTGGTAAAATTGCAGCGGCCCCCGCCCGAAATCAGGATTTTTTTGCCGCACGCCTCAGCATGATCGATGACAAGCACGCGCCGACCGCGCTGCCCCGCGATGCTCGCGCAGAACAGCCCGGCCGCGCCCGCGCCAAGGACGATTGCGTCATAGGCGGTGTCGGTGGTTATTCGGGCGTGCCCCAGAACCAGATGCGCTGCAGTTCACGCTCCTTGTCAAGGAACTGGTGCTTCAGCGCGCCAAGAATGTGCAGACCCACCAGCACATAGACCAACTTGGCGGCAATCTCGTGCAATTCCCCGAACAAATCGTGCAGCGATTCCTTGGTGACGGGATCCATAGACATGATGAAGCCAATCCGCGGCCATTCGATCGTTCCGAACAGATACATGGGGTGGGTTGCCGCGTCCTTCCACGCAGAATCGTGCATCCAGCCGGTGATCGGCATGGTGAAGATGAGCAGATACAGCGCCCAGTGGGTGATGTGCGATGTGGTGATTTCCCACTGTTTATAGCCGTTGGGCAGCGTCGGTGGCTTGTGCGTTACCCGCCACAGCAGCCGCATCACCGCCAGCCCCAGCACGGTGATGCCGATCGACTTGTGCAGATCGATGGCCGGCCGCACCTGCGCGTCGGGCAGCAGGTCCCACGTCCAGGCCAGCGCAATGTTTGCAAAGATGCCGATGGCGACCAGCCAATGCAGCCAAATGGCCAGCTGTGTATATCGATGTGAAACCATTAGGCGTCTCCAAACGTAATCGGGTCTGTCGGGCACTGGCACGGTCAATGTCCAGTCCCTAGTTAGTCGCAACCTTCTATTCATCTCAATTCGGAAATACCGCCGCGCGATGCTGATGATGACCAAATCGCTTGTCGCGCACTCGCCGCGGCTGACGCCCCGGCCTGTGCCATGGCGAAGCTATGTCATTAATACAGCAGCGCTCTTGCTGTTCGTGGCCTTGATCGCCCAGGCATTCTTTCGCACCGGGCTGGCGAGCTGGTCGGTCGGGCTGGTTTACATCGCCTATGATACGTTCCTGCTGGTTTTTACCGCCGCGCAAACCTGGCGGCTGATGGCCCCTGCAGCCCCTGGCGAGGTTGCGGCCCGGCAACCGGTGCGCCGCCCGACGTTGGGCGTCATCGTTGCCGCCCATAACGAGGCGGGGGTGCTGGGCGTCACGATTGATCGGCTGATCACGCAGAATGATCCGCCCGATATGATCCTGATCGCCGATGACGGATCAACCGACGGCACCGCCGCGGTGATGCAGCAGCTTTATGATCTCGATCCGCCTGCACTGGGCGAATGCAGTGCCCCCGCTGCCCGACTGCCCTCGCTGGTCTGGCTGCGGCTGCCGCATGGCGGCAAGGCGCGCGCGCTGAATGCGGCGATCCAGCAGCTTCCGACCGATGTGGTGCTGACCGTCGATGCCGATACGCTGCTTGATGATGGCGCGCTGGCGGCGATGCGGGGTGCGTTTGCGGCGGATGAAAAGCTGGTTGCGGCAACCGGTGTGCTGACGCCAATCTGTGGCCCGTCGCTGATGGAACGCACCTTTCAGTGGTTCCAGACCTATGAATATGTCCGCAATTTCCTGTCGCGCTATGCATGGATGCAGCAGCGCGGATTGCTGCTGATTTCGGGCGCGTTCGCGGCATTCCGGCGCGACGCGCTGATCATTGTCGGCGGGTTCGATCCGGCGTGTCTGGTGGAGGATTATGAACTGATCCACCGGCTGCACCGCCACAGCGCCGATGCCGGACTGGGGTGGGACGTCCGCGTGATTGGCGCGGCGACCGCGCGCACCGACGCGCCCGCCAGTCCGATGGCATTTTTGCGCCAGCGGCGGCGCTGGTTCGGCGGGTTCCTACAGACGCACTGGTGGAACCGCGACATGATCGGCAACGCGCATTTCGGCCAGCTCGGCACGCGGATGATGCCGGTCAAGACGCTCGATACGCTCCAGCCGGTCTATGGCATCGCCGCGTTCATCATCCTGATCGTGCTGGTTGCCACCGGCAAATTCTATCTCGCGCTGCCGATTTTGATCGTGATGCTGGTCAAGGTGGTGTTCGATCTTGCCTATCACCTCTGGTCGCTGCGGCTGTATGAACGCTGGACCGGTCAGCCCGAGCGGCTGGGCTGGGGACGCGCGATTCTGGCGTCGATCGCCGAGCCTTTCACCTTTCAGCTTCTCCGCCACGCGGGCGCGCTGTGGGGCTGGTGGACTTTCTTGACAGGGACCGAGAGCTGGGGCCGGCAGAAGCGGACGGCAATCGGGGTTGAGAGCGAGGCGTAAGGGGCTGCGGCCTGCTAGACGTCGGGTCTCGCCGCCTTGGCAGACGGTCTGGCGGAGCGAAATCGCATCGCTAACCGGCCGGTCAGCAGTGAAATTGCTGCTGCTGGTACCGCCAGGATGCCGAGCAAGATCACGCCAACGGCGACCAATGCCCCGGTTCCGTTGTTGATCCACATGACCGGCAGCTGCGCAAAGGTAATGATGCCTCCCGCCAGCCAGCCATCCTTGCCGAAAAAGCATCCGGCGATCGCGGCCAATATAAAGGAAAAGGGATACCAAAGACGCCAGTAAGCCTCGGCATCCCAGGGCTCTCTGGCGCCTGTCATGTGACAAGCGAGCTGCCAGTACATGCCGCTGGCAGCCAACAGCGCGAGAAGCTTTATTGCGCGGACAATCATGTCCGCTGGGTCTCATATCTGTGCGCAGATGCCAATCTCTGGTTGGCGCTCTTAATCTCCACAGGCTGGCGACAGGATCGTCGCGCTCAGCTTTTCAGCACCCGCCCGGCCACCGCATCCAGCTTGGCCAGCAGTGCGGGATCGCGGGCTTCGGGGGCAGTGATCAGCGCATAATCAAGCACAGTGTCGAGCGGCGAGGGATCGCGGACCGGCGGCAGGCCTTGAACAAACGCTTTCACTGTTGCCCGCGCCAATGCGCCATTGGCCGCCATTTGCGCGATGATTTCGCTCACCTCGACATGTGCTTCGCTTTCGCGCCAGCAATCATAATCGGTGACCATGCCGATCAGCGCATAGGGCAGCTCTGCCTCACGGGCCAATTTGGCTTCGGGAATGGCAGTCATGCCGATCACCTGCGCGCCCCATTGCCGGTACAACAGGCTTTCCGCGCGGGTGGAAAATTGTGGCCCTTCCATCGCAATATAGGTCGCGCCCAGTGTCGACTGACCCCCGGCCGCCAGCACGGCGGCATGGGCGACCGACGTTGATGCCGGCGACTATGTCGCACTGCCGCCGGGATCCA
>JAIELC010000141.1 GCA_019753375.1 Sphingomonas sp. | reverse complement strand
GGGCGGCCCTGCTGCCGCCACCCCATCCGACGCCGGCCCGCGCGGAATATCCGTCGACATTAGCGGTGATCACATATTCGTTGGCGCCGATACCCATCGGATGATCGCCGATGATCATCCAGGCGGCGCGGATCAGGGCCGTCCGTTCGGAGTCACTGCCCGAAAAGGAGTCGGTCGTAACTCGTTGGGTAAGGCCGACATAGGCCACCGGCGCGGCGACCAACAAAGCAAGGGCGCCGGCCGCAACGATTCCCGCTTTGCGACCGGTCGGACGGCGCATGAGCGACAGGATCGCGAGGAGGACCATGCCGCTTCCCGCAAGACCGATCGTCGCTCTCGATCCTGTCAGGACGACGCAGATCATGCCGCTGATCGCGCCCAGCAGGATCAATCGATCACGCCGGCCGGCAAGCAGCAGCGCCATGCAGGGAAACATGCCGAAATGCATCGCCATGCCAAGCGAGTTCTGGTGCCCCATCAGCCCGCCGGTTTGCGCGACGCCGTGCAGGCGCTGATAGATGGCGACCACGGCTTGCAGGATCATGCCCGCCGCTAGTCCATAGATGACGTAATCCGTTCCCCGCGACTGTGTGGCAATCCGGCTGATCGCGATGAACAGCAGCAGCATTCGTGCCAGTTCCCAAGCGTATAAGAACGACGCCTGTTTGAGTTGCGCAAAAACGATGGAAAGTGTGGCGGCGCCGATATACGCGACGATGAGCATCGTGAAGGGCGTTCGAACCCGCTGGGGACGTAACGCCATCAGCGTCCCTACCGCCAGCGAATCCAGCAGCGCGACCAACATCCCCTTTGCGTGCCCCGGCCACAAAGCCCATGATATGATCGACGCATCGAGATGCCATGCTTCGGTCACGAACGGCAAAAAACCGAACAACGCCCAGATCATGTGCCGTTCGAACGGGCCTTTCCGGTGAAGCGAGGAAATGACCGGAATGGCGAGCAAAAATAACGCAAGGGCGACAAATCTCAACGGAACACCTCACCTTGATCGCTTCGGGTACACCCTAAAGAAAATTCGTTACCTATTTGGCTGTTGCCAGCAAGCGTTGGTCAGTCTGCGGGTCGCCTTTAGTAATTCCTGGTCAAAGAGGCTTGCGAAATCTTTTGTTGAGTTTGCGCTTTGATCGCATCCTGTTTGTTCCGGCGTGCGGCTCCTGCAATATCGCTTGACTAGGTTCTCGGTACGGGCATCCCATCAACAGAATATGGCGCCGCTCAGGACGTCGTGAACACAAACAAGCCGCCAACCGCGCCCGCCAGCCCTAATACATGCGCCGCGACACGAAGCCCAAAGACCGCCGCGATCATCGCCAGTGTCACCAAAACATCCTGTCCCACAAAGCTGATCCGCTGACGTATCTGGGCAATGGTGAGAACGGCATATCGGCCAAATTCTGCAGCCAGACTGATCATGACGGCGCCGATAATGCCGTATTTCAGCGCCGCCAGCGGCAAAAAAACCAGCAGAACAGCAAATTTCATCACGTTGCCCAGGGCGCCATATAATGGCTTGCGAATACCCAGCATCACGCTGTCGCTGACTGTATTGATGACATATAGCCAGGTCGAAATTCCAACCCAGGGGAGTACAGTCCCGGCCAATTTATAGCGTTCGTCGTATATCAGATTTACCAGTACATCGCCGGACGCGATGAAAATCGATATTCCGCAGGCAGAAATAAATAAGAATTGCTTTCTTCTAGTGCCGATTTTTTGACTGAGGCTTATTCCCTCCAGATCACTCGATGAAATCAGCGGAAATATAATCGTATTTCCGAGACGCAGCGCAAATTGTCCAATAATATCACCGAGTGACCTTGATATGCCGTACACCCCCAACATCGTAAGGCTAATATACTTTGCCAATATGACACGATCAAAATTCGACGATAAAAAATACACAATCGAAGATAGAAATATCCATCTTCCAAAAGACATAATTTCTCGGAAAAATGTCCTATCGATTATCATTTTGTAATTGATGTTTGGCATAACGAAATACGACAATATTGTCGAAGCAATCGTGGACAAAATATTACCGAAAACTAAACCCCATACATTGGGTGATACCAAAACAGCAGACAATGTTATTATCGAGCCCAATATCGCGCTTCGTACCTCGTACTGCGCAATGCTCTTAGTATCCAGGGCCTTGGCGGCCAAAATTGGCCCGATAGAGTGCGCGCCGGTCAATATAAATAATAACGCTGTTATAGGCAGTACGGAGTTTAATGTTGCTTCGGAGTAAAATCTTCCCAAAAATGGGAGAAATATAAAAAATATTATGGCTAATAAGAAGCCTCTTATCAATTGAATTGTCCAAGCTGTGTTATAAAAACGCTCATCAAAACCATTTCTATTTGAGATAAGGTTCTGACCTACCCCTATATCGGTAAATAACTCTACACCGATTCTTAATGATGTAATTATAATCATTATTCCAAATAGGCTTGGCATTAGCAGATGCGTCAAAATTACATTTTGTAGAAATCGAATGATTTGTATCAGAAAGTAGCCTGCCGTTGTCCAGCCGACTTGACCGATAAGTGCCTCGGAAACAGCGGTTCTGGACGCTATGTAAGACCTGAAAGACTTTAAATCTAAGGACTTCATGGCACTCTCTTGCAATACGATAGTCAGTGTCCCGAGTTCGCTGAAGAATTCGAGTGCAACGCATGAATGGGTGCAGGGTGGAAACGCTGGCCACGCTCTAACTGCGTTCAGGCTAATCTGAAAGCGAGAATGCGCCAGACCCCCTAGCAACGCGCTTTTAGAAAGCGAAGTACAGATCGCTGCACTCGGCGCCGTAGCCGCTTCTAGGGCAAGGTACTCGCAGCCTGACTCCGCAGATGTAACGCAGCGCGCGAAGGCCCTTCCGATGCCAGTATTGAGCTGGTCAATCGATGCGCCGATGGGATCGCTTAAACTCAACGCGCATGAGCGTCTGACCGTCGTTTCGACGAATTTCGTTTCACACCCAGTTAAATCCTGAGGGGGCGACACCCTATCTGGCCATATCTCACCTCAAACCTGAGCCGTGCCTGGCCCGAATATAGAACGCTTCGACGAGCGGAGCGGCAGGGCGTCCGTTTTCATTGGTCAGCTGAAGCACGCCGGGGTGGTCTTGGATCCGCGGAACGAAATAGATCGGCGCGCGTAAACCTATTTTTAAGTTGCATCCCACAAACATCCCATCCTATGACCTTGTCCTCCCCTCGCTTCGTTCGGCGGCGCCTGGTGCTTGTCGCATGTCTTTTCTTGACCGCTTGTGGCGGCAACGATGGAGGGTTAGGCTCGACTGGGTCGCCGACGCCTGAATCCGTCGCGACATCGTCATCAACGCCAAGTCCCGCCCCGACGCCGAGCCCAACACCTTCACCCACTCCAACGCCAACACCCGAGCCTGTGTCGATGGCGATGTCGATGGCCATGCCAATGGCGTCGAACATTCCCTCGCCGTCACTCGAAGGCTTGGCGCGTGTTGCGTCCGGCATCAACATTGCGGACTATTTGGTCCCTACCAGCGGATTGCCGCCTGTTGATCCAGCCGAAGGCGCCTTTCGTTTCATCTGCGAGCCGTCTCACAATGCGTACAACGATCCAATCGTCTTTCCGGGTCAGCCGGGAAAGTCGCATTTGCACACGTTTTTCGGCAACACGCTGACCGATGCCGACTCGACCTATGCCAGCCTGCGCACCACTGGCAATTCGACCTGTAACAACCTCCTGAACCGATCGGCCTATTGGGTACCCGCGATGATGAATGGTCGCGGCAAGGTCGTTATGCCAGATTTCATTTCGGTATATTACAAGCGGGCGGATGGGCAGGGCAAATGCCAAAAATTGGCGCTCGACTGCCTTCAATTGCCACGCGGGCTGCGCTACATTTTTGGCTATAACATGGCGAACCCGGCCGCTAGTTCACCCGCTGAAAAGAGATGGTGGACGTGCGACGGCGGGCCGAGTGCCGGCGTTCATTTCGCCAATATCCCGCAAGCGGCCAAAGCTTGCCCGATTGGGGCCAGGATCGGCATGGTGCTGGTTGCTCCAGACTGTTGGGACGGAAAAAACCTCGACAGTCCCGATCACCGCTCGCACATCGTATATTCGGTGCGTGATCCGAATACAGGGGCGGATGCATGCGATGCGGGACACCCTCACCGGGTCCCTCACTTCCAGATCGGGGTTTACTGGACCGTGGATGCCACGCTTGACCGCAGTGGCAACGAAAGCCCGGACGCTGATACCTGGTATCTCGCGTCGGACCGCATGGTGGGGATGGCGAATGCCGTCCCTGGCACGACCGAACATTCCGATTGGTTCGGCGCCTGGGAGGACAGCATCCTTGACACATGGACCAACAATTGCATCGCAAAGCTGCTGAGCTGCGTGGCGGGTGACCTCGGCAATGGCACCGCGCTCAAGCCCATTCGTGGATATAGTTTCACCAACACAACCACGCTTGTCGATCCGCCCGCACGCCCCTGAACCATAAAAACCGTGCTTGGCCCAAGTACAATTTCGATGCCTAACGTTGCTGTGCTTGATGCGGTTGCGAAAATGGCCAGAAACATACTGGTGGGCCATGCGCTATGGCCCCAATCTCGAATTGTGCGCTCGGCTAAGGTGAACAAATAACTGCGTTGGGATTATTGGATGCACCGAGCCCGTTGACTAACAAGCCGAAGCCGTGGTTGATACCCTTACATAATGGGTAAGAGTGGTCATCAAGGTGGATGAGCTATGTCGCGAATAGCCGGTATCGCAGCTTTCGCGGGATGAGGCCGGCAGCGCTCAATCGAATCGACAGGCCTAACGCCAAAGTTGCCTAAATCACTTTGCCATTCGGCCCTTAAAGCCCGACCACGTTAGCCATGGCGGGCTGGGCGACGGCCCGATAACTAGTTATTTGAGCCTAGCGGCTTGCGACAATCCCCAGTCTATTTAGCCTTCTGATTAGCGAGAGGTGCAAATGACCGTTTTCGAAAGTTTCGACCGGATTAAGATTATTAATTTGGCGTATCGTACAGATCGACGTCGCGAAATGAATAGAGAGTTGAAAATTTTGGGTTTGTTGGGCGATCCGCGCGTTAGCTATTATTCCGCTATTCGGCCAATCAATGCCGGCCGTTTTACTTCGATCGGTGCTCGCGGTGTATATGAAAGCCAAAAAGCAATTTTGCGCGAAGCTGCAGTAGCCAACGAATCTGTACTTATACTAGAGGATGATTGCTCCTTCATTCCAGGGGCCCAGAATTACAAAATGCCAAACCAATGGACGATTTTTTATGGGGGCCATTATGCGGCAAATCCGCATGATCTTGAAGCTAGCGATATCATTGGCGCGCATATGATGGGTTTTTCTCGTGAAGGAGCGCAACGAGTCAGTGATTATCTCGAGAAGTTGGAATATGATGGTATCCACCCCCCGATTGATGCGGCTTATGTCTGGTATCGCCGCGCTCATAAGGATGTGAAAACCCATTTTGCTGTACCGCCACTAGCTGGTCAGCGGTCGTCTCGCAGTGACATCGCGGAACTCAAATGGTTCGATAAACTGCCGATCATCCGACCATTGGCTAATTCTCTTCGATCTGGCTTAAGACGGATGCATATTAGCCGATCGTAACATCAGACATTCTCAATGAGGTTCGAGCTCATCGCGGCTTGACACTAACCTCCTATCGGTCTTCGCCCCTTTCTACGTTGACTACCGAGGCATCGCGAAAATCCCCCGGCTTCTTGTCCGGATCGATGGTGACCATCCAGCGATCAAAATTCAAAGGTAACTCCTTCAGCTTTTGGCGGCTTGCCGCAACAGCAAGAATTACACATCATCATCAACATTGATCGGGTGCAGGCGTATCTTGCAGTACAAGCGGTAGAAAGCTGTCAGCAAAGGGCTGATCAAGCATGTCGGGGACGCCTTATCCACATTCTGTCGCGCTGGGCGAAGGCGCCGCAGACGACCGGTCTGACGACGTCGACGGCCTGATCGGACGACCGGGGCCGATTGCCGATCAATTGGGCAATCGAGGCGCTGTTGCCCAATATGAAGCCGATATCGCGGACCCGGCGCGAACCCGGCGGGGATCGTCGCTGGAGGGAACCAAGGGTCCGTTGCCCCAGTTTTTGCCGATGCGCGACATTCTTCGGATCAGCTTCAATCTCCACGATCTGTCGCCCGCCGATATAATCTTGCGACGACTGGCACGGAGTACGCGGTTGCCCGTCGATGACCATCTGGCCAATTGCTTGCCTTTCGTGCCAATATTGGGGGCTCCGCTGGAATTTTTGACCCGTTATGGGGATCTCATGCTGCCCTGGTTTCGGCGGCGGCTTGACGTGTCAGGCGATGAGCTGCGGGTTGTCTATGGGCGGAAGCGGTCGTTCGATCCGATCTCGCTTCTAATAGTCAGATATGGTGAAAAGGGGACTAGCGGATTTCGGGCAGGCGGTCGTCCAAAGCCGACACGCTCTCGAGTGATGGTTTAGTCGCGGCGAGCGAATCGACGCAGCCGACATAACTGCCAAACGCAACTTAGCGCTGTCGCTGCTTGGTTGGCGATGATGATTCGAACGCCTTGTGGGTCGTGTGACCAATCGCGCTTCGACGCTGTAGTGCACGTGAATTAGCGCTAGCGAGGGACGCGCCAGTCAGAACACCAGTCAGCGTCCAAAGCACTACTCTAAGGGTTACTCAATTTAGAGTAAAACGCGTTTTCATTCAAGAATTTAATTGGAGCGGGTAACGGGAATCGAACCCGTGTATTCAGCTTGGAAGGCTGCTGCACTACCATTGTGCTATACCCGCCCGGATTGCCCAAGGACTGGATCGGCCGCTTACCGCCAAGCTTGTCCGCTGGCAAGCATCCGTGATGAAATGCCCAGGGTCTGGCATCCTTCACGGCTTGCTTACCAATCCCGGCCTACACGCAGCCGGCCATGTTGCACGATCCTGCCCTTGCCTCTGTCTCAGCCTCTGCCCCGGCCCTTGCCCCCGCCGGTGCCAACGTCGCCAGCGTTGATCCGCGCCCACAGTCTGCGGTCAGCACGGGGGTAGGGGTGGCGGGACTGGCCGGGCTGCTCGGTTGGTGCGCGGTGGCAAAATGGGTCGGGATGGCAGGGCCGCTGGCGGCGCTGACCAATGTTGTTGCGTGCGGCCTGCCGATGGTGCTGTGGTCGGTATTTGTCGACAAGGTGCATCGGAACCCCAGTACAGGGCTTGACTGGTCGCTTGGCCGGCCGATCAGCGCTACGCTCGATACCAGCCTCACCAAGCTGGCAGGGCTTTGGGCAACCTGGGCCGGGATTGCGATCATCTATGCGACCGGTCGCTTTTACTGGCGCGGCAATTTCGCCTTCGCGATGGACGTTTTCACGGTCGTTGCACCGGTGCTGTTTGTCGCGTCCATCCCCTATATTCTGTGGATCGACCGCAAGCTGATCGATCCCAAGGATGGCGCCTGGCATCTCGGCGCTTGGCTGATGAATCTCGACGGCGTCGATCATGAAGCGAGCTATGCGCACCTGCGCGCCTGGGCGGTAAAGGCGTTTTTTCTGGCGTTCATGCTGGCGATTGTGCCGGGCGGATTTGCCGAATTTGTCCGTGCTGATACCGCACACATGCTCAGCAACCCGGTTGCGTTGGCGAACTGGCTGATCACGTTCATGTTCGTCATCGACGTGGCATTCGCAACGGTCGGTTATGTCCTCACGATGCGCCCGCTCGATGCGCATATCCGTTCGGCCAATCCCTATGCCGCGGCATGGATGGCGGCGCTGATCTGTTACCCGCCTTTTGTCCTGATGGGCGATGGCGGGCCGCTTGATTACCATCCCGGCACGTCGGACTGGACGCACTGGTTTGCCGGACAACCTTTGGTGCTGGCGATTGTCGGGGCGCTGCTGGTTGGCTTGACCGCCATTTACGCCTGGGCGACGGTTGCGTTTGGCCTTCGCTTTTCCAACCTGACGCATCGCGGCATCCTGACCCACGGACCCTATGCCTGGTCACGGCACCCGGCGTATCTTGCGAAGAACTTGTTCTGGTGGATATCAACGATCCCGTTCTTAACGACGGGTAGCCTGGTCGATGGTCTGCGCGCGACGGTGCTGCTGGCAGTGGTGAGCGGCGTTTATTACTGGCGCGCCAAGACCGAGGAGCGGCATTTGGGCGCGGACCCGGATTATGGGGCGTATAGCGCGTGGATGGCGCGAAACGGTTGGGTGCCCAGGTTCTTCGGGTTCGTCCTGGGGCGCGAGCGGGGGTAACGGCGGATCATACAGACAGGGGTAGAGCGCGGTGAGGGGGCAAAATGGCCAAAGCCCCATCGTTCAGCGCCCTTATTTGCACAAATGCGCCAGGCGTCGATCCTGCAACGCACCGCCGTCCCTAAAACTTCATTTCCTCATAAATCCGCGATACATCGCCGCCCCAGGCGCCGTTATACCGGTCCAGCAGCACCTGCGCCGGTA
>JAIELC010000091.1 GCA_019753375.1 Sphingomonas sp. | reverse complement strand
CGAACAGGTCGCCGCGCTGCTACCGCGCGGAGGAACGCTGAGCTTTACCAGTGGTGCGACCGAGGCACTGAACTGGGCGATCAAGGGCGTCGGGCCGGGGCGGATCGTCACCATTGCCACCGAGCATGCAGCCGTACTCGATACGATTGAAGCACTGCGACACGGCGGTCGGGACGTCGTTTTGCTCCCCGTCGACGCCGAAGGCATGATCGATTTGCAGATCGCTGGCCGGGTGATTGAGCCCGGCACCGCTCTAGTCGCAGCCATGCTGGTCAATAACGAGATAGGCGTCATCCAACCGATCGCAGCGCTGGCCGATATTGCCCATAGCGCTGGTGCGATGCTGCTCTGCGATGCGGTGCAGGGCTACGGCCGGGTCGCCATACCGGACACCGTGGATATGATCGCGATCTCCGCGCACAAAATCTATGGGCCAAAGGGCATTGGCGCGCTCTGGCTCCGTGATGGAATCACGATCAATGCGCTGATGCACGGAGGGGGTCAGGAAATTGCCGGCAGGTCAGGAACATTATCTCCTGCGCTGTGCGCTGGTTTTGGCGCTGCCGCGCAACTGATGGCGGAGCGCAAGGCGCAGGACGACGCGCTGATCGGACAATATTGGCAGGCGGCACTGCAGATATTGGGAAATCGCTGGACGGTGAATGGATCAACCGACCAGCGTTACTGCGGCAACATCAATATCCGCCGTGATGGAATTGATGTCGCTCGGTTGATGTCCGATTGCCGCGACATTGCATTTTCCGCGGGATCGGCGTGCGCCAGCGGCTCCGGGCGTACAAGCCATGTTCTGGAAGCGATGGGCTTGACCATCGGCGACGCCAAGTCGAGCATCAGACTGGGCTTTGGCCGCTATACGACCAAGGAGGAACTGGTGACGGCACTCAACCGGATTGATGCTGCAGCGCGGTCGCAGGAATTAGTGCCATGACGCTGGTACGGTTCATTGGCACCGATGGTAAGGTTCGTACGGTTGACGCCGCGGATGGCGAGCGGCTGCTTGATATCGCGCAGGCGGATGGTCAGCCGCTCGAAGGGACCTGCGAGGGGCAGATGGCCTGTTCCACCTGTCACATCATTGTCGACCCGGCCGATTTCGCCAAGCTTCCTCCCGCCAGTGCGAATGAGGAAGATATGCTGGATCTGGCGATGGGGGCCACGCGTACCAGCAGGCTGGCCTGTCAGATATGGCTGGACGCATCGCTTGCGGTCCTGACGGTCAAGATACCTGCCCAGGCAAGGAACATGCAGGGTCGCTAACCGTTTCGTCCTTCAGTGCAAATGACACTGGAGGCATTGCCATGAGGATTTTGGCGCAATTGTCAGCCGGGTTGCTGGTCGCGGCGGCTATTGCCAGCGGAGCAATGGCGCAGGAGCGGATCGTAACGCGTGAGCGGACTGTCGTTACCCGCCAGCACCGCGTGACGCATCACGGACCGGGCTGGAACCACGGCCGTCAGCACACGCGCCGGGTCTGCCGCAATATCTATCGCAACCATCACCGCGTACGGACCTGCCGCACGGTCCGCTATGATCGGCGCTACTAACACTTGATCGCGGTGCCCGACTCCCCCATATGCGCGCCGGGAGTCGGGCGGGCGGTGCCGTCGCCAACCTGGTCAGGGCCGGAAGGCAGCAGCCACAACGATTTCGCAACGGGTCGTCCCGGCTCCCACTTTCCCATCGCTAAGCGCAGATCATTTACCCGCTCGGCGCGATGGGCGTGAACGAGGGCTGAGGGCTGATGCCTGGCAATCGCTTGCCGATAGACACGCCTGCAAAAGCCGCCGTTCACCAAATCGCTGGTTGTCGCCGCCTAGTCTTGGCTCCTACATGGGAGTTGTGAGCGACGACTCTTCCCTTGATCCCGGATTCGACCTCGGCGACCCTGTGCAGGCCGTACGAAACGACGCGTACCGAGTGTTGGCTCGGAAATATCGCCCGCAGAATTTCAATGAGCTGATCGGCCAGGATGCCATGGTGCAGACGCTGGCCAATGCCATCAAACGCGGTCGGCTGGCGCACGCCTTTTTGCTGACCGGTGTCCGCGGGGTCGGCAAGACATCGACCGCCCGGCTCATCGCGAAAGCCCTGAACTGCATTGGCCCGACCGGAGAAGGTGGTCCGACGATCGATCCGTGCGGCGCTTGCGAACCGTGCCGCGCCATTGCTGAGGGTCGCCACATTGACGTGATCGAAATGGATGCCGCCAGCCACACCGGCGTCGATGATGTCCGCGAAATTATTGACGCGTCACGTTATGCAGCCGTGTCTGCCCGCTACAAAATCTACATCGTCGACGAAGTTCACATGCTGTCCAAAAACGCGTTCAACGCGTTGCTCAAAACACTCGAAGAACCGCCAGCGCATGTGAAGTTTCTGTTCGCCACAACCGAGGTCAACAAAGTGCCGGTTACGGTGCTGTCGCGGTGCCAACGTTTCGACCTGCGCCGGATCCAGGCCGACAAGCTGGGTGCGCATTTTGCCTCTGTGAGCCTGGCTGAAGGGGTCGACGCCGAACCCGAAGCACTGGCATTGATCGCCCGGGCGGCAGAGGGATCCGCCCGTGATGGCCTGTCGATCCTCGATCAGGCGATTGCCCATGCCGATATGGAGGGTGGCGCGGTCACTGCCGGTGCGGTCCGCGAGATGCTCGGTCTGTCGGATCGTGGGGCTATGCGAGAATTGATGGGCTTGCTGCTTGTTGGCGAAGCCGCCGCGACGCTGGCGTTGCTCCGCCGGCAATATGCGCTTGGCGTGGACCCGCAGGCTGTATTGCGGTCATTGCTGGAAACCATTCACGCCGTCATGCTTCACAAAGTCGGCGCCCCAGCTGATGCCGCGCAGTCGGTCGAAGAAAGGCAGCAGATCGGCGACTGGGCGATGGCGATGTCCTACGCCACGCTGCATCGCCTGTGGCAGCTATTGCTTCGCGGACATGATGAAGTGGCCCGTTCCGCTCTGCCGATTGAGGCATGCGAAATGGCCCTGCTGCGCATCGTACACGCGGCGAGCTTGCCCGATCCGGGGGATCTTGCCCGGCAGCTTCAGGGCAACGACGGAACAAATGCATCACCGGTAGTTCCGGGGCTAGCTGCACCCGTTGCACCCGCGCCGTCGGAGCAGGGAACGGTACCGGCAAGTTTTGCTGCCTTGATCGCCTTGTTGGATGCCCGGCGCGAATTCGGGCTTGCCGAAAAACTTCGTCTTGCTGCGCGGGTGGTTCGCTATGAGCCGCCAGTTATCGTGCTGAGTACCATGAAACCCATCCCCGCCGATCTGACGCGTGAACTTGCCGATACGCTGAAAACGATCACCGGCACGGTTTGGCGGGTATCTACCGACCACACGCCGGGCGCACCATCGATCCGTGACGAAGAGGCCGATGCGCGCGCCCGGGAATTGGCGCAAATCAGGGCCGCACCCGTCGTCAGCGCGGCGCTTGAAGCATTTCCCGACGCCGAAATCACCGGCTGGGACTTAGTTTTACGGAGCACGGTAATATGAAGAGTATCGAAGATATTATGGCCATGGCGCAAAATGTTCAGGCCGAACTGCAAAAGGCCCAGGCCAGCCTCGACACGATTGAGGTCGAGGGCGCCGCGGGGGGCGGTTTGGTAAAGATCCGGGCGTCTGCCAAGGGGCGGATCATCAGTGTCGACATTGACGACAGCCTGATGGTGCCGGGCGAAAAGCAGATGCTGGAAGATTTGATCGCCGCTGCCCTGAACGATGCGCGCGCGAAAGCTGATGCAGCATCCAATGACGAAATGGCCAAAATGACCAGCGGCATGCCGTTGCCACCCGGGTTCAAGCTGCCATTTTAATGTGCCGCAGGCTGGCCGGCCTGCGCTTGGTTTTCGGCAGATCGGGGCACTCACCAGCCCTGGTTATCAACACAGTCTTGCCTTTTACCGAAGGCACCGATCGAGGCCGTCGTTGCGGACAACGCGCACCCGCCGGGTAATTGCGTTGCCATGACGGCGGATTCTGCCGGTGGGATTGATCGCGGCGCGCCTTTTGGGGCTGGGAAGGATGGCGGCGATTCGGCCTGCCTCACTGGTGCTCAGGTCGCTGGCGTTATGGCCGAAATAGCGCTCTGATGCCGCGTTGACACCATAGGTCCCAATGCCCGTTTCAGCGATGTTCAGATAGACTTCCATAATGCGACGCTTGCCCCAGATCGTCTCGATCAGGACGGTGAAATAGGCTTCAAAAGCTTTGCGTACATATCCGCCCCCCTGAATCAGGAAGGCGTTTTTCGCGGTCTGCTGGCTGATGGTCGATCCGCCGCGAATGCGTCGTCCCCGGGCATTTTTTTCATAGGCCTTTTCAATCGCGGAGAAATCGAACCCGTGATGCAGGCAAAATCTGGCATCCTCACCCGCAATCACCGCGCGGGCCATATTTGGATCGATCTGCGACAGCGGCATCCAACGTTTTGTAATGCTGTGACCAGACAACGCATCGCCAATCATGGTGAAGGTGATTGGCGGAGGGATGACGCGGTACAGAGCCACCCACAATACAGAAACAATCACGAATCCGGCGGCTGTTTTTATAGCCCAAAGAACGAGACGACGGATCATTGCGTAGCCGTGACATGAAGCGGGTGGCGAGATCAACCCCGCCACCCGCCTGTATCCAAATGCTTCAGCTCAGGTGATCAGGCAGCAACAAGCATCCGCCGATCGCCCGCAATCCGTATCATCGCCTTTTGCAGCTTTTCAAATGCACGGACCTCAATCTGCCGCACGCGCTCCCTCGACACGCCATAAACCTGGCTGAGCTCTTCCAATGTCTTGGGATCATCGGTCAACCGGCGCTCGGTCAGAATATGCCTTTCACGCTCATTCAAGTCGGTCATCGCATTGGCGAGCATTTCGTGGCGAACGTCTGCTTCCTGCGCATCGGCGACAATCTGGTCCTGCAACGGGGCGTCGTCTGCGAGCCAATCCTGCCATTGGCCCTCACCATCTTCACGCATCGGTACGTTGAGCGATGTGTCCCCGCCCATTGCCATGCGCCGGTTCATGCTGATGACTTCGTCCTCAGTCACGCCGAGATCTTTGGCAATCTTGGCGACATCTTCGGGCTTCAGATCGCCGTCTTCGAAGGCGTCGATTTTCGCCTTCATCCGCCGCAAGTTAAAGAACAGCTTCTTCTGGGCAGCGGTGGTACCCATCTTTACCAGCGACCAGCTGCGCAGGATGAACTCCTGGATCGATGCACGAATCCACCACATGGCATAGGTTGCCAGGCGGAAGCCGCGGTCAGCTTCAAACTTCTTGACGCCTTGCATCAGGCCGATGTTACCTTCCGAGATCAACTCGCTGACCGGCAGACCATAGCCACGATAGCCCATCGCGATCTTGGCAACGAGCCGAAGGTGCGACGTGACAAGCTGGGCGGCCGCTTCGGTGTCGCCATGCTCTTCGAAGCGTTTGGCAAGCATATATTCCTGTTCGGGCGCCAGAATCGGGAACTTCTTGATTTCAGACAGATACCGATTGAGGCTGGCTTCCCCCCCGAGGGCAGGGATCGTCGCTGGGACGTTGCTGCGATTGGCCATAACCATAACTCCCTTTCTGATCGGGACACACGAACCCCAGATTGGGCGAACGCGCTACCGACGTCTTAGTTCAACAACTTAGCGTATAGCGCCTGCATGTCCGACGGCATTTCACTATCAAACGACAAAGCGTTTCTTGTTACCGGGTGGATGAACCCCAATCGGGCGGCATGCAACGCCTGACGCTCGAAACGCAAGGTTTCCAAAACTGTCCGATGAACCTGTTTTGTTCTAGCATATACCGGGTCGCCCAGCAATGCGTGCCCGATCGATGCCATATGGACGCGCACCTGATGGGTTCTGCCGGTTTCAAGCCGACATTCAACGAGCGCCGCTTCCTTGAGAGGGCGGATCACCCGGTAATGCGTAACGGCCCGCTTGCCGCCCTGGACGATGGCGATCTTCTTGCGATTGCTGGGGGACCGGGCGAGGGGGGCGTCGATCGTCCCTTCGATCGGTATCGGCCGTCCGGTAACAAGTGCCCGGTAGCGCCGATCGATCGTATGATCGGCGAACTGCTTGGCCAGCCCCAAATGGGCGACGTCGCTTTTCGCTGCGACCATCAAACCAGACGTATCCTTGTCAATCCGGTGGACGATACCAGGACGCGCAACGCCCCCAATCCCTGAAAGCTGGCCGGCGCAGTGATACAGCAGGGCATTGACGAGCGTGCCGTCGAAATTGCCCGCGGCGGGATGCACGACAAGTCCCGCCGGCTTGTCGATCACGATGAGATGTTCATCTTCGAACACCACGGAAAGGGTAATATCCTGGGCAATATTGTTGAGCGCACGCGGGAGGGGCAGGGCTATCGTAAACACCTCGCCAGCCGACGCTTTACGTGCAGGATCGCAGACCGCCACCCCAGCGAAATCGGTCACGGCACCATCCGACATCAGCGCCTTTAGCCGTTCCCGCGATAGTGTAGGAATAACATCCGCCAAAGCGCGATCCAGTCGCTGACCATGCGCAACATCGGCAATCAGCGCTTGAATGGTTTGCTCCCCATGATCCATGTGTGTGGGGATATGGAAATGGTTCCGCAGATATCAAGCACCATCATGCTCGCGATTTTGCGCTCGGTTTGCATCGGGTCTTTCGATGGCACCAGTTATGGCCCGCCGCATGAAAAATGCGGTATCCTGCGGGGCAGAGGAAACCGGATCACTGAGGCAATGTCAGCCCGTAACGTTTCACCAACGCCAACGACGGCATTTGAAATTGATCCAGCCGCCCTTATCCGTGCCCACCAACTGGCACGCAGGCGGGGGGGGCTGGCGATCTTTGGGTATTTTCATACGCATCCCGTCGGCGATGCATCCCCATCCAGTCGTGATGCTGCCGGGGCGATGCCAGACGGGCTGCTATGGCTGATTGCGTCGCGCACAGAAGCGAAGCTGTGGCGGGCGGTTGACAATGGCGTGGTACACGGCCGCTTCGATCCGGTTGTCTTCGACTTGAAGGTTGGCAACCGTTGTGCACAAAGGGTAGGCGGGGTGACGCTGCGATAGCCGGCGCGCAAGGGAGTTAGTGGTTTGACGATCAGTGCCGTCGATTTTGCCAGCTTGCTATGCTCGCGCCTTTGCCATGATTTGCTGAGCCCTGTCGGCGCCCTCAACAATGGCATCGAGCTGCTGGCCGATGAACATGATCCAGAGATGCGCGCGCGTTGCCTTGAGCTGCTGTCGGAAAGCGCCAAGGCATCAGCAAACAAGCTGAAGTTTTTTCGGCTGGCGTTTGGCGCTGCCGGCGGTTTTGGCGAAACCGTTGATACCCGCGAGGCCAAATCCGCGATTGAGGGCCTGTTCGGCGATAACCACCGGGTAAAAATTGGCTGGATGATCGAAGATGCTGTCCTGCCCAAAGCCGCGATCAAGGTTCTGCTCAACCTCGCATTAATTGCCGGAGACGCGCTGGTGCGTGGCGGACAATTGGATGTCGGTGCAGAGGTTCTCGACGGTCAGGTCGAAATCGTCGTGCGGGGAGATGGCCCCCGGATTGTGCTCGACGCCGAACTGCGCCAGGCGCTTACGGGGACGCAGGGCGATACACCGATCACCCCGCGCGCGGCCGCGGCATATCTGGTCCATCAATTGGTCACAGCTGGCAGTGGTGAAGTTCAGATATCAGAAGTCGATGCACCCATTTTGTTATTCGGTGTCGCTTTTCGGGTTGGATAAACGGGTATTTAACTGATTGTTTGCCATGGTCTGGCGGCCAAGGACGCTGCCCCGGGGACCCATGGACGATCTGCTGCAAGAATTTATCGCCGAAACCCGAGAAACGCTGGAGGCGCTATCGGGTGAAATTGTCATGTGGGAAGCCGATCCCACAGACCGCACGCGACTGGATGCAATTTTTCGCTTCGTCCACACGGTCAAGGGCAGCTGCGGCTTTCTGGATTTGCCCCGCCTAAGCCGTTTGAGTCACGCGGCAGAGGATGTGTTGGCAGCCGTTCGTGCCGGTGATCGAACCCCGGATATGAACTTTGTAAACGCCGTCCTCGCGATTGTGGACCGGATCGGCGACATTATCGAAGCGATCGATGCAGGTGCTGCGCTGGATGATTCGGGCGAAGATCTCTTGATTGCCGCGCTTGATGAAGGCGCCGAAACGGCTGTTGCCGTCGGCAGCAATGGGGCGATGGTGCAGCGTTCACCAACCCGCAGCGTACGCCTGAATGTCGATCTGCTCGATCGGATGATGAGCGGCATGTCCGACATGGTTCTGGCCCGCAACGAACTTGCGCGTCGACTACGTGATGATGCTGTGGACCCGTTGGTTGAATCGGCGCTCGAACGCATGTCGATCACCGTTGCGGAAATGCGTGACACGGTCACCCGTACGCGCATGCAAAAGATCGATGCGTTGTTTTCGGCGCTGCCCCGGATGGTGCGTGACGCCTCCGCAGAACTCGGCAAGGCAGTCTCATTGGTGGTCGAAGGTGCGGACGTCGAGCTGGATCGCGAGATGATAGAGATGATGCGCGACCCGCTGGTCCACATCATC
>JAIELC010000017.1 GCA_019753375.1 Sphingomonas sp. | reverse complement strand
ATCGCCATGATTTCCGACGCGACCGTGATATCAAACCCCGATTCGCGCGGGAAACCATTGGCGGGTCCACCCAGCGACTGAGCAATGTCCCGAAGCGCCCGGTCGTTCATGTCCAGCACGCGCCGCCACATGATGCGCCGGACGTCGATGTCGAGCGCATTGCCCCAGTGGATATGGTTATCGATCATGGCCGCAAGCAAATTGTGTGCGCTGGTAATGGCATGAAAATCGCCGGTGAAATGAAGGTTGATGTCCTCCATCGGTACGACTTGCGCATAGCCGCCGCCGGTGGCGCCACCCTTGGTGCCGAAACAGGGCCCCAATGACGGCTCGCGCAGGCAGAGCATCGTTTTGCGCCCCGTGCGGTTGAGCGCATCGGCAAGCCCTACCGAGGTTGTCGATTTGCCTTCGCCCGCGGGCGTGGGGTTGATTGCGGTTACCAGGATCAATTTCCCCGCCGCCTGCGGGACAGGCAGCTGGCGTAAATCGATCTTTGCCTTGTAATGCCCATAGGGTTCTACGGCAGAGGCGGGCAAACCAGCGCGCGCGGCAATGGCGGCGATGGGCTGCAATATGGCGGCACGAGAAATTTCGATATCGGTCAACATGGTTGCAAGTCGTAGCCGATCAATGTCACCGCGCAAATATCGGCGACGGGGTAGGGCATTTTTCCTCTGTTGTGGGCCAATTGTTCGTTCTATGTTCCCCTGCATGCAGATTGTCTCTGAACCAATGAGCCGCTTGGCGCCGATCCACGCCGTTATACCCTTCAGCGCTGCGCGGACGGAGCCTGGGAAGTGACAGCCTGGGCACCGATTGCCTTGGTGATGGCGCTGCTGGGCGTCGTGCTTGGCTGGCTTCTCGGCAATCGCGGTGTGGCGGCGATGCGCACCGAGCGGGACAAGCGGGACGATGATTTCAAGGCTGCGATCAGGGATCTCGCGGCTGCGCGCGAGGAAGTGGCAACGCTGAAAGCACATAGCGAGGGGTTTGAGGCACGGCTGGCGGAGATGCGGGACGCCAAAGAGCAAATGTCTGCTCAATTCGCCGAGCTGTCCGCCAAGGCGCTCCAGCAGGCCCAGACCGCATTTCTCCGGCGCGCTGATGAACGGTTCAAGCAATCGGAGGAAAGTTCAGGCCAGAATCTAAAGGCAATGCTGCAACCCGTTAGCGACCGGCTGACCCGCTACGAAGAAGCTGTGACTAAAGTCGAGGCCGAGCGACGCCATGCGTTCGGCGAACTCAAAGGCCAGATCGAGCAAATGCGGATCGGCCAGGAACGGGTATCGACCGAGGCCGCCAAGCTCGTCAATTCGCTGCGCAACGCCCCCAAATCACGCGGACGGTGGGGGGAGCAGCAATTAAAAAATGTCCTGGAAACGAGCGGATTGTCAGAACATACTGATTTTGAAACTGAGGTTAGTGTCAGCGACGATGCGGGTGGACGCCTGCGGCCCGATGCGATCGTGCGCGTCCCCGGCGGGCGCAATCTGGTGATCGATGCCAAGGTTTCACTCAATGCCTATCAGGATGCGTTTGGGGCCACCGACGACGCAGAACGTACCGTTGGCCTGGCCGCGCACGCCAATGCGATGCGCGCCCACGTCAATACGCTTGGCAATAAGGCCTATTGGAGCCAGTTCGACGATACGCCCGATTTCGTGATCATGTTTGTGCCGGGCGAGCATTTCCTGTCGGCCGCGCTCGAGCATGACCATGATTTGTGGAATTATGCCTTTGAAAAGCGGGTTTTGTTGGCCACGCCGACCAATCTGGTTGCGATTGCCAAGACGGTGGCATCGGTCTGGCGCCAGGAAAAGCTTGCCAAGGAAGCCCGACAAATCGGAGCGCTGGGCAAGGAACTCTATGATCGGCTTGCTAAAGCAGCGAGCGACCTGCGCAAGGTCGGCGGCGGACTGACCACTGCGGTCAATAATTACAACAGCTTCGTTGCCAGCTTTGAAAGCCGGGCGTTGGTGACGGCGCGCAAGCTGAAGGATTTGAACATCGAACCCGGCGCCCGTGAGATTGAGGAAGTGCCGCCCGTTGAAGTGCTTTCGCGCTATGGCAGCCGGCCGGCTTTGGTCGAACCGGATGTGGAGGAAGCGGCATCACCAGATGACGACATGGAAGCGGCCGCCGAATAGGGCGTTGCGACTTTGCTTCCCGGGAGAGGGGCGGGCGGATGCCCACTTCGGACGCCTTGTGGTCTTTAATTGAGCGTTATCGCGGTCGCATGGCAGGATCTGATCTTCCCCAGATTTACGGCACTTTAACGGGTCATCGTTCATCAGCGTCACTCGCAAGAGGAACGACCATGTCACAGGAAAAAGCGGCGTCGAAATCGCACGATCGGCGAAGCGATCAGGCACTGGAGCCAAAATCAGTCCCTTATACCGGTCCGGAACGCCGCAAGTCGCCGCGTCAGGAATTTAACGGCGATGATCCTCGCGGATGAGTTCGGGGCGGCGTGGTTTTTCCCGCGTCAACGTTGCGCGAGCACCTCATAGGCCATTACTGCGGTCGCAACAGCTGCGTTCAGGCTATCAGCTTTGCCGAGCATCGGGATCTTGACCAGCACGTCGCATGCGGCTGCATAGTCGGCGGGTATACCCTGCGCTTCATTGCCGGTCAGTAAAAAGGTCGGCGTTGTGTAGGCGGCGCTGCGATAATCAGTTTGGGTATCGAGGCTCAATCCCACCAACTGGCCTGGTCCTTCGCGCAACCACGCTATAAATTCGGGCCATGATGTCTGAACGATCGGAACGGTGAACAGGGCGCCCATGCTGGCGCGGACCGCTTCGACCGAAAACGGGTCCACGCAATCGCCAATCAGAATAAGACCGCCAGCGCCAACCGCGTCGCCCGTGCGAAGAATTGTGCCCAGATTGCCGGGGTCTCGCAGCCGTTCTGCAACCAGCCAGATGCTGGCACTTTGGCGATCCAGATTCGCAAGGCTGCGAGTGAACTCCGAAAATACGCCGACGACCGCTTGCGGGTTATCCTTTCCCGATAGCTTGGACAGGATGTCAGCGATGGTTTCCACAGCCTCGCCGCCTGCGGCTTCGACAGCAGTGATGAGCGATCGGACGAGCGGATGGTCGGCGCTATCCTTGGCATAAAAAAGATAGTTCGGGACGCGACCGGTTTCATACGCTTCGGTCAGGATGCGGAGCCCCTCCGCCAGAAACAATCCCTCTTCGCGACGATGCCGCTTTTCGCGGAGCGATCGGATGCGCTTGATCAGCGGGTTTGAATAGGCCGTGATCTCACGGGGCACCGGCGGTCAATCCTCGCCGAACTTGTCCTCGACGAGCTGGGCGAGCGCGTCGACGGCATCCTGTGCGCCGTCTCCTTCGGCACTGATCGTGATGTAATCACCCATCGCCGCCCCGAGCATCATAAGGCCCATGATTGACCGGCCGTTGACCGGTGATCCGTCTTTCACAACCTGGACTTCAACCGGCAGGGTAGAGGCCAGCGTGACGAACTTGGCACTTGCCCGTGCGTGCAGGCCCCGACGATTCGTAATGGTAACGGTGCGGGCAAGGCGGCTCACGCGGCGGCGGCGCCCAGAACTTCGGATGCGACCGAAATATATTTACGGCCCGCTTCGCGTGCGGCTGCAACAGCATCGCTTACCTTCATCGCCTTTCGCGCTCCATCGAGTCGAATCAGCATGGGTAGGTTGACGCCGGCAATCACTTCTATGCGCCCGGCTTCCATCAGAGAGATGGCAAGGTTGGACGGCGTGCCGCCGAACAAGTCTGTCAGAACGATGACGCCATGCCCGACGTCCACGTCTGATATTGCCTTCGCAATGTCACTGCGGCGGCCTTCCATATCGTCGTCGGCACCGATCGAGATCGCCGCAATATGATCCTGCTTGCCCACGACATGTTCCATCGCCGTCACGAATTCCTCGGCAAGGTGGCCATGCGTTACGAGTACCAGTCCGATCATCAGTGCCCAGTCATATCCATCAACAACGCGCTCTGCCAATCAATCCGGCAACGAACGGATTGCCCCTTCCAGCGAATCTTGCGACGCGGCTGCCAAGTCGCGGTGCGAGACCGTGGGCGAAAAGCCTTCCCGACGCAACCTTGCCGCCACCCGTTCGGCGACATGAACGGACCTGTGTCTCCCTCCGGTACAACCGAACGCGATCGTAACATAGGATTTTCCTTCGGCGTGATAGCGCGGCAACAGCAATAGCAACATCGCTTCGATTGACGTCATGGCTGCCTCATACGCAGGATCTTGAGCCACGTAGGCGCCGACCGCGGCATCGAGCCCAGTACCGGGGCGCAGCGTTTCATCCCAGTGGGGGTTCCTTAAGAAACGCATGTCGAGCACGAGATCGGCGTCGCGCGGCAAGCCACGCGCAAAGCCAAATGACGTGATGGCGAGCGTTGGCCCGCCTTCGCCGTCACGCGCAAATGTTTTACGAATACGTTGCGACAATTCGTTTGCCGTCATGTCCGTCGTGTCGATCAAGCGATTCGCCCATCGGCGGAGCGGGGCCAGCAATTCCCGCTCATGCGCAATCCCGTCGCTTGCCGGGCGGTCGAGCGCCAATGGATGTCGACGGCGAGTCTCTGAATAGCGCCGTTCCAGTTCGCCGCCTGCACAGTCGAGAAAAAGGACACCAATGTCGTCGCCTTTTTCAGCCTGCAATTTTTTGATGCCCTTGACGATCCGATCTGGGTCGAAATCGCGCGTCTGTGCGCCGATCCCGATCGCGAGAGGGCGGGCCGCTTCCTGAGCGACTGTCGATTCGGCAGTGCCGAGCAGACGATCAAGCAACAGCAGCGGCAAATTATCGACGATTTCCCATCCAAGGTCTTCAAGCGTCCGCAGAACCGTCGATTTTCCAGCCCCGGACATGCCCGTGACCAGAAGAATATCCTTGGGATCGCGCTTCATCGTCCCGTCACTAGTTGCTTCAGCGCCATTTCCACCTTGATTGGTGCAGAGGCTGGAAATGAGTCGAGAGCGACAACGGGCACTTCAACGCCGGCAATCGATCGCGTCGTTCGTTCAAAGGGCATGCGACTATGATCGTTCGTCAACGAAATCATCAGGGCCACGGGAAGATTGTCGACATGGGGTATCGGTAAAATACCAAGGCCGCGTACCTCCATCTTTCCGGCAATTGTCGCAGGCGGATTGGCGAACACCTGATTTCCCCGTCGCAAAAGCATTGTATAATCGTCGCTGATCAGATGCGCGCCGCGATCAATCAGGCGCAGCGCCAAGTCCGATTTTCCAGACCCGGAAGGCCCCTCAATCAAGACGGCGCGTTCGCCGATGGCAACACAGGACGCATGCAGCGTTTCGGACGAGATCGTTGGCATAATGCCTCCCCAAGTCAGCGATGATCGGCCAGCGGCAGCCGAACCACAAAACGAGCACCCGGCTGGCCGTCATCGCGCGATTCCACCGCAATCCTCCCTTGATGGCCTTCCACAATCGTCCGTGCAATGGCCAGACCCAACCCCGAATGTTTACCGAATTCTTCACCCTGCGGACGGATTGATTGGAAACGGCGAAATACCGCTTCGCGCGAATGTTCGGGCACACCGGGCCCTTCATCCTCGATTCGAACGACGAAATCGCCGTCATCGCACAGCAATTCAACGGTAATCAGGCCACCATCGGGCGAAAACGAAATTGCGTTGTCGAGCAGATTTTCAAACACACGTTCAAGCCTTGCACCTTCACCCATTACCTGTGCGGTCGGCGCCGTGCGGCGATCCAGCTGGACGCGGACGGCTCTTTCAATCCCGCGCTTGCTTCGCGTGTTCAGCAGCGCTTCGATCATTCCACCGACATCAATTGCTTCAAACTTGGCTCGGCTGAGCTGAGCGTCGAGCCGGGACGCTTCCGATATGTCGCTGATCAGACGATCAAGACGCAGCACGTCGTCGCGGATGATCATCGTCAATTGTTCCTGAAGGTCGGGATCCTTGATCGAGCCAAGGCCTTCGACAGCGGATCGGAGCGACGCGAGCGGGTTTTTTAACTCATGAGTCACATCCGCCGCAAACGCTTCGGTAGCGTCGATGCGCGCACGCAGCGCCTGGCTCATGTCCGACAGCGCGCGCGCGAGCATGCCGATTTCGTCCCCCCTTGTCGGCAAGCGGGGGACAACAACCTCACGTGCCCGGCCCAGCCGGACCCGCACGGCCGCCCGGGCCAGGCGTCGCAATGGGCGAACAATGGTGCGCGCGAGAAATAACGACAGCAAGATCGACACAATCGTCACGATGGCAAGCACGATTCCCAATCGAAAGCGCTCGAGTCGGACGGTTTGGGTAATCTCACGGGCGTTGAACGTCATCATCAGCGTCGTGTCGGCATTGACGGTAGCTGCTGCGGTTATAACCGGCGTTCGATCGGGCGCGCGCCAGACCGTGGCTGACCGGTCATCGTGACGCCGCGCCGACGCAAGGTCCGGCCATGCCCAGCCCGATGCGCGTTCCCGGTAAAGTGGGGCGCGGGCGGCGCCGACCACTGTATCGATCATGGCATCCAGAAAGCGGCCCGCTGTCTGTCCCCATCGTTCCTTTGTCGGATCGATCAGCACGAAGTTGCGTTCGCCCAGTCTCCGGCTATCGGCTACCACCACGTTGCCTTTGTCATAAAGCCTTAGCCGCGTGCCGGTGTCATGCGCCAGTCGGACCAGCAGCGTGGCCCGGTCATCCGGATCGGCAGCAGCCAAGGCTTCGGCAATCAAATGGGCTTCCCGATTGGCCTGCGCCAGCCGACTGTCGACGATCCGGCTTCGGTAGGAATCGAGGTAGAAAAAGCCGCCGGCAAGCAGGGCAAGCGCAAAGATATTGACCGCTAAGATCCGTCGGGTAAGCGAAACGCGCCCCGACCATCGCAGCGTCAGATCGCGGTCGTCACTCTTCGGAGAATCGGTAACCGGCGCCATAAAGCGTCTCAATCGCATCAAACTGCGGATCCACCTGGCGGAACTTGCGCCGGACGCGTTTGATGTGACTGTCGATGGTTCGGTCATCGACATAAATGTCGTCCTGATAGGCCGCGTCCATCAACTGGTTGCGGGTTTTGACGATTCCCGGACGCTGGGCCAGCGTTTCCAGAATCAGAAATTCGGTCACAGTCAGCGTAACCGGTTCGCCTTTCCATGTAACGCGGTGACGGGCCGGGTCCATGTTCAAGGCACCACGTTCCAGTGCTTCGGCCGCGACGATTTCATCGTTGGTCGCGCTGGGCTGTGATAACTCCGTCCGACGAAGGATGGCCCGAATGCGCGCGATTAATAGCCGTTGGGAAAATGGTTTGGCGATGTAATCGTCAGCGCCCATTGCCAGACCGAGCGCCTCGTCGAGCTCATCGTCCTTTGATGTAAGAAAGATGACGGGCAGCGCGCTTTTTTCACGAAGGCGCCTCAGCAACTCCAACCCGTCCATTCGCGGCATCTTGATGTCAAAGATCGCGAGGTCGGGCGGGTTGTCGATCAGCGCCTTCAGTGCAGATTCACCGTCGGCATAGACACGGGTCAAAAACCCTTCTGCCTGCAGTGCAATCGACACTGAGGTCAGGATATTGCGATCATCATCAACAAGCGCAATCGAGGCCGTCATCGGCAAGTAACCCTTTTATTACGTTGACGACGCCTAGTGCAAAGCATCAGACGGCTCAACCACTGGCGGTATTTGCGCGGTTTGACCCATGGACGATGCGACGATATGCGCTCATTCATTAACGACAGCAGCGCCGAGCTACGGCGCGCATATCCAGGAGAATGACAGTGGGTGAGCGTATGCCTCGCAATGGACTAGACACCCTTGGTATTAAAACCGCTGCTACTGTCCACTGGAACCTCATCACCGCGCCGCTGGTTGAAGCGGCCATTATTCGCGGCGAAGGCTCACTTGCTGCCGATGGACCCTTGGTGGTCGCCACCGGCAAGCACACTGGGCGGTCGGCGAATGACAAGTTCATTGTCCGCGATGCCGAGACAGAGAGCACGATCTGGTGGGGCAAGACCAACAAGGGCATGACCTCTGACCATTTCGCGGCGCTGAAGGCGGACTTCCTTACGGCGCTGGCCGAGAAGGATACGCTGTTCGTCCAGGATTTGTTTGGTGGATCGCAGCCCGAGCACCGCGTCCGGGTTCGGGTCATCAACGAACTGGCTTGGCACAGCCTGTTCATTCGGACGCTGCTGGTCCGTCCCGACGCAAGCGAGTTGGCAGATTTTGATCCCGAATACACGATCATCGATCTGCCGAGCTTCCGTGCAGATCCCGCGCGCCATGGGTGCCGCAGCGAAACCGTGATCGCCGTGAATTTCACCGAAAAGCTGATCTTGATTGGTGGCACGGCCTACGCCGGTGAAATGAAGAAATCGGTGTTCGGGTTGCTGAACTATCTGCTGCCGGTTGATGGCATCATGCCGATGCATTGTTCCGCCAATATTGGCCCCGATGGCGATACGGCGGTTTTCTTCGGCCTCTCGGGTACCGGCAAGACGACGCTGAGCGCCGACGCCAGCCGGACGCTGATCGGGGACGACGAGCATGGCTGGTCGGATACCGCCGTCTTCAATTTCGAAGGCGGCTGTTACGCAAAGATGATCCGGTTATCGCAAGAGGCAGAGCCCGAAATCTATGCGGTG
>JAIELC010000044.1 GCA_019753375.1 Sphingomonas sp. | reverse complement strand
GCATGTCGATCCAGCGACGATCGCGGCGCTGCGGCGACTGAATATCGCGCTTGTCCAGCTGCCGGTGCCCGAAACCATTGCCGACAGCCATGATCAGATCCGCCGCATTGCCGCGGCGGTGGGGCATGCGGATCGCGGGGTACGGCTCAATGCGCGCATCGACGCGGCGGTAGCGGCGGCGCGGAGCCCCGCCCCGGCTGTCCCCGCGCTGATCTGGCAGGGTGGGGGATTGGTCCCGGGTGAACGTACGCTCGCCAGCGAACTGCTTGGTACAACCGGCTTTCACAACCTCAGTCGGGATTATGGCCTTCGCCAATGGGATGTGATCCCGCTTGAGATATTGGTAGCGCGCGCACCGAAAGTCCTGTTCTCGGTGGGGGGGGCAGCGACGTCGGATCGGATGCTGTCGCATCCGGTGTTGCGGCCCTTGGCGCAGCATATTGCGGTACGCGCCTATCCGGAACGCCTGCTCCATTGTGGCGGCCCGACCATCATCGACGCGGTGACCGAGCTTGCCAAAGCGCGGCGCAGCCTGTGACCCGGCGGCGCCTTTTTGCGCTGGCCGCGATGCTGGCGCTGGCAATGCTGCTGTCGCTGTTCGCCGGCAAAGTGTGGGTGCCCGCCGCGACATGGTTCAGCAGCGATCCGCGCTGGCTCATCATCATGGAACTTCGGTTGCCGCGCACCGTTTTGGCGGCGCTGGTGGGTGCGGCGCTGGGTCTGTCGGGCGCGGCGATGCAGGGCTATTTGCGCAATCCGCTCGCCGATCCCGGTCTGTTCGGCGTGTCGGCGGCGGCGGCGCTGGGCGCGGTGATATCGCTGTTTTTCGGCTATGCGGCGCAGGCATGGCTGTTGCCGACATTTGCGCTGACCGGCGCGTTCATCGCGATGGCGTTGCTGGCGATATTGGTCGGGCGGTCCGGCAGCCTGATCGTCTTCACGCTCGGCGGCGTTATGCTGTCGAGCATCGCCGGATCGATGACGGCGCTGGCGATCAGCCTGGCCCCGACCCCGTTTGCGACATCGCAGATCGTCACGTGGCTGATGGGCGCATTGACCGATCGCAGCTGGGATGATGTCCGCCTTGCGGCGCCTTTGATGGCCGCGGGCATGCTGTTGCTGGGGCTGACTGGTCGGTCGCTCGACGCGCTGACGCTCGGCGAGCCGGCGGCACGATCGATGGGCGTCAATCCGCGGCGCTTGCAGGGCCTGATCATCGGTGGCGTCGGGCTGTGTGTTGGGGCATCGGTTGCCACGGCGGGGATCATCGGTTTCGTCGGACTGATCGTGCCGCACCTCGTCCGCCCGTTCGCCGGCCACCGGCCATCCGCCGTGCTCCTTCCGTCGGCGCTTGCCGGCGGGTTGGTCCTGGTGGTTGCCGACAGCATCGTGCGCGCCGCGCCGACCGTCAGTGAACTCAGGCTCGGCATCGCCATGTCGATGCTTGGCGGTCCTTTCTTCCTTGCCCTGTTGCTGCGCATGCGGCGGCAATTGCCATGAGCCTGGCGGCAGCAAATCTTTCGCTGCGCCGTGGCGGGACGCAGATACTCGATGGCATCGACGCGCGCTTTGCGCCCGGCCGCATCACCGCCATTCTTGGCCCCAATGGCGCTGGCAAGTCGACGCTGCTGGCCTGTCTTGCCGGACTGGCGATGCCCGATACAGGCGATGTGACGCTGAACGGCATGCCGCGCGCACGCCTGAACGCGCGGGATCTTGCGCGGCAAATCGGTTTCCTGCCGCAGACCGCCGATGTGCATTGGGACGTTGATGTTGCAACCCTGGTCGAGCTGGGCCGCTTTCCCCATCGCGGCCGTTGGGGCGCGGGCGAGGCCGATCGCGCGGCAGTTGCCGCCGCCATGGCTGCCACCAATGTTACCGCGCTCGCATCGCGCACCGTCAACACGCTGTCGGGCGGCGAGCGCAGCCGCGCGCTGCTGGCGCGGGTGCTGGCCGGAACGCCCGATTGGCTGCTGGCCGATGAACCGCTGGCCAGCCTTGATCCGGCGCATCAGCTGGATGTGCTGGCATGCCTGCGGGACATTGCGGCGCGGGGTGCGGGGGTGATCGTCGTGCTCCATGACCTTAATCAGGCGGCGCGGGTTGCCGATGACATTTTGTTGATGCGGGGCGGGCGACTTGTTGCCCAGGGGAGCCCGGAGGCGGTGCTGACCCCCGAGCTGATCGCCCGGACCTATGGCGTTTCAGCGCATATCGGCCACACCCCCGATGGTCAGCGTTTCATCGTCGCTACCGGGCGCGATTGATTGGGGCGCGATTGAGAGGGGGTGCAATAAAGCGCAGGCGCCGTGTCAGGATGAACGACGATCATCGCGCGCCAGGTCGACCATCGACCGGATAATCGGATTGGGGAAGCGCCGCTCCATCGTCACGGCAAAAAAGGTTTCGGCGATGCCGTGCAGCGACTCGGCTTCGACCAGCGTTGCTGAAGCCAGTTCGTCGCGCACGGCAATGGGCGGCAACACGCCAAGCGCATACCCTTCGCGCACCAGCAGCCGCATCATGGCAATGTCATCCACTTCCGCCGCAATCATCGGCTGCACCCCCAACCGGTCGACCAGCGCGTCGAATCCTGCGCGCACGCTGCTTCCCGCCGTCGGCAAAATAACGGGATGCATCGCCAGCAGCGCCGCGACCGCGCGGGTTTTACCCAGCAGGGACGGGGTACCGATCAGGCTGACCGGCTGTTCTGACAATTTCTGGGCGATGAACGGGGTCAGCGCGTCGCTGATCGGCGGCTGATTGGTCAGCACCACGTCCAGGTTCAACGACTGAAGCCCGTTCATCAGGTCAGACGGGCTACCCGATCGCAGGATGATTTCGACATCGCTGCGCCCAATGACCGGTTTGAGAAAACTGATCTGAAAATTGCGCGACAGCGTTGCCAGCGCGCCGATCCTGACCGCCTGGCGGGTGACGCCGGTCTGGCGAAGCGTCCCCACCAGTTCCTCGCCGGTGGCGAAAATTGCATTGGCATGGTCGAGCGTTATCCGGCCAGCCTCGGTCAGATGGAGCTGGCGGCCCCGACGTTCAAACAGCGAGTGCCCCAGCCGACCCTCAAGCTTGCGGATCTGCACCGATAGCGCCGATTGCGAGACATTCAGCCGCGCTGCCGTTCGGGTCAGATTTCCGTCGTGCGCAACCGCCCAGAAATAGCGCAGATGATTATAGTTCAGATCCGCCATTCATTCTATTAAACAGAACAATATCGACTAAACAATGAATTTATCGCGCGGCAATCGCTCGCTTACTGGGTCGCCAAGGCTTTCTGGCACAGCAACGGGGATTTACAGTGGCGACCCTTTTCCTTCCATTTCTGGTACCGGCCCTGGTGTTGGTGGCGGCTGCTACCGGGTTCCTCGGCCGACCCCGGCCATCGGTCGCGCGCCTCAAAACGATTGAGGCGTTGATGATGCTTGCGCTGGCGGGGTCGCTCGGGTCGGTCGTGCTGCTGGTCAATGGCGGTCCGGGGACGAGTTCGACACTCGGCTGGCAGGCGATCGGGTTGTCGGCGCGGCTCGACATTGTCAGCACGGCCATGCTCGTGCTGGTATCGTTCATCGGCTGGATCGTGGTCCGCTATTCGACGGTGTATCTGGACGGCGAGGCGCGGCACGGCGCGTTCATGGGCTGGCTTTGCCTGACATTGGCCATGGTCCTGCTGCTGGTGATCGCCGGCAATTTGCTGCAGATTGTCGCGGCCTGGATTGCGACCAGCCTTTGTCTGCACCGACTGCTGCTATTCTATCCCGACCGCATCGCGGCGCAGCGCGCCGCCCGCAAGAAATTTGTCACGGCGCGCCTTTCTGACATCGCCCTGGCAGGCGGCGCGGTGTTGCTGGCGCTGGCCTATGGCACCACCGACATTGCCACGCTGCTCGACGCGGCGCGCGCTGGACAAATCGGCGGCCAGCTCGCCGGCCACGCCAACGGTCTGGTCACTGCGGCCGCGGGGCTGATTGCGATTGCCGCCATGCTCAAATCCGCGCAGTTCCCGCTGCACGGCTGGCTGACCGAAGTAATGGAGGCCCCCACCCCGGTTTCGGCGCTGTTGCACGCGGGTGTGGTCAATGCCGGCGGGTTCCTGCTGATCCGGTTCGCCGACGTGATGCTGCTGGCCCCCGGGGTCATGGCTGGTCTGGTGGTGATCGGCGGATTTACGGCGCTGTTCGGCGGGCTGGTGATGCTTACCCAGCCGGCGGTCAAGACGTCGCTGGCCTGGTCAACCGTTGCCCAGATGGGCTTCATGATCATGCAATGCGGCCTGGCGCTGTTTCCGCTGGCGCTGCTGCACATTCTTGCCCACTCGCTGTACAAGGCGCATTCGTTCCTGGCGTCGGGCGGGGCGGTCGATCGGATCGCCGCGCTGCGTCGGCCCGGCCCGGTCGCCATCCCCAATGCACGCGCGGTCGGCGAGTCCTTTCTGATCGCGCTGGCCATTTACGGCGCCATCGGCTGGGGATTTGGCCTGTATCACAAGTCACCCCAGGCGGTTGCGCTGGGTGCGATCCTGATCTTCGGCATTGCCTATCTGCTGGCGCAGGGGCTGGCGGATGCCGCCCCGCGCGCGCTGACCCGGCGGATGGCAGCTTATGCGGTTGCGGCTTCGGTTGGCTATTTCGCGCTGCACGGCGCGGCCTTTTGGGCGTCGGCCAATATCCTGCCGGCGACGCCGTTGCCCGGGCCGCTGGAATGGGCGTTGATTGCGCTCGCGGTGGTCAGCTTTGGCCTTGTCGCCGTCGCGCAGGCGATGTTCCCGCTCTGGGCCTATCACCCGGCAGCGGCGGGATTGCGCGTCCACTTGTCCAACGGCCTTTACGCCAACGCCCTGTTCGACCGCTGGCTGGGCGGTTGGGCCCGCCGGCCCACAGCATGATTCAGATGGAGCACGCCACAATGACCGCCCTGACCACCGATCATCCGCATGTCAGCCCGGCTCTGGTTGCCGCCGCCGACCAGGCGGGGCGCGCAATACCCCCTGTCTGGCCATTGGCGTCGAGCGTTGCCGTTAACCCGTATCTGGGTCAGACCCGGCTTGACCTGGCCCTGACCGCGGCCTTGCTGGAACGTGTTGCCGGCGCGTCCACGACGATGCCGCGCGACTGGTATCAACGCCGTATCGCCGACTCGACGATAACCGATGATGATCTTGGCGCCGCGCTTGCTGCCGCACCCAACGGCCCCCGGCCGGCATCGGTAGCGGCATTAAGGGCATTGGCGCACACCCCCGCAGCGCCGTCTTGCGCGCTGCCGACGGTCGCGGAGCTGGCGGCAGATGCGTCGGACATTGATTGGCCCGCGATCATTGCCGAGCGCTTCGGCGCCTGGGCAGGCGGCTATTTTGACGTTGGTCAGGCGCTGTGGGCGGCGCCCGGCGATCGCGGCGCCTATACAATATGGCGCGCCGCCGCCATCCACGATCTGACTCCTGAAATCGCCGGGTTGCGGGGTTTTGCCCGGCGTGTCGCCGACAGCCCGATGACGGCGATCGAATCGCTGACGCAATCTGCCCAGCGTCTGGGGATTAATCCGGTGGCAGCGACGCTGTATTTTCACCGGTTGCTGATCACCATGGGCGGCTGGTCGCAATGTGCGCGCTACCGCCAATGGCAGGCCGAACTGGCGGGCGGCCGCGATGACACGATGATCGACTTTCTGGCGATCCATCTGATCTGGGAGGAAGCACTGCTCGATCAGTATCGGGGCGCGATCGACGAGGATTGGCGGGGCACTCTTCACGCCTATGCGCAACCGATCACGCCAAGCGAAGACCATCTGGTCGATGCTATCCTGCAGGACGCCTATGAACGCGCGCATCAGCGGGGCCTGGCCGCGACACTGGCCAACGACCAAACGGCGGGTCCCGCCACGGCGGCGGCGCATCCGAAGCCAGTGCTGCAGGCCGCGTTCTGCATCGACGTTCGATCGGAAGTCTTCCGGCGCGCGCTGGAATCGCTGGACCCACAGGTTCAGACGCTGGGGTTTGCGGGCTTTTTCGGGCTTGGTACGTCGCATCGGCGGTTCGCGTCGGATGTCCTTGAACACCGGCTGCCCGTCCTGCTCAATGCGGCCGTTGCGACCCGGGCCGGAACGACTGCCGACACGGGCGCTGACAACGCGGTACGGTACCGCGCCCGCGCCACGCGGGCCTGGGGGCGGTTCAAGCTGGCGGCGGTATCCTCCTTTGCCTTTGTTGAGGCGACCGGACCAATTTATGTCGCCAAGCTTGTTCGTGACGCGCTGGGCACCGGGGCAAAGCACCCGATCGATGATCCCAGGCCCCGCTTTGATCCCATGCCGGACTTGCCGACGCGAACCGCGATGGCCGAATCGATTTTGCGGGCGATGTCGCTGACCCGTGACTTTGCACCGCTGGTGCTGCTGGTCGGTCACGGGGCAACGGTGGCCAATAATCCGCATGCAAGCGCGCTGCATTGCGGCGCGTGCGGCGGCTATTCGGGGGAGGTCAATGCGCGGTTGCTGGCCGGGTTGCTCAACGATTCCGATGTCCGCACCGCCGTGGCAGCGACCGGCATCGTCATTCCCGATACCACATTATTCGTGGCCGGATTGCACGACACCACCACCGATGACGTCCATCTTTTTCCGCAGGATTATCCCTCGCCGGCGCATCAGGAGCAGCTTGCGCGCGCCGCGAGATGGCTGGAAGCCGCTGGTGCAATGGCCAGAGGCGAACGCGCGCTGCGCTTACCGCGGGCAAGCGGCGCCGCCAGCATCATTGGCCGCAGCCGGAATTGGGCTGAAACACGCCCCGAATGGGGATTGGCCGGATGCAAAGCGTTTATCGCCGCGCCGCGCGAGCGGACATCGGGCAAAGCATTGCAGGGGCGCGCCTTTTTGCACGATTATGACTGGCGGCAAGACGATGGATTCGGGGTATTGGAACTGATCCTGACCGCACCCGTCGTCGTCGCCAGCTGGATCAGCCTGCAATATTACGGATCAACCGTTGCCCCGGCGCTGTTTGGCGGGGGGAACAAGCTTCTCCACAATGTTGTCGGCGGGATTGGCGTGGTCGAGGGCAATGGCGGCACGCTGCGCGCGGGATTACCGCTGCAATCGGTGCATGACGGCAATGACTTTGTCCATGATCCGCTTCGGCTGACGGTGTGCGTGGCGGCACCGCGCGAGGCAATTGCGGCGATATTGGAACGCCACCCCGATGTGCGCGCGCTGTTCGACCAGCGCTGGATGTCGTTGTTCGCGCTGGATGACGCAGGCGCGATGGCGTGGCGATACGCGGGCGCGCTGCAGTGGGAGTCGACCAGCGCGCCCCAGCCCGTCACCCGCGCTCAAGAGCTTGCTGCCTGAGCCATGACCGCACGGGAGTGGGATTGGCAGGGCGCCGGCGCAGCGCTTGCGACGATGCACGGCAAGGAAGGGGTAATCGCGCCGCTGGTCGAGCGATTTCTGGGGCTGCGCGTCGCCGTGGTTCAGGGGCTGAACACCGACGCTTTCGGTACCTTCAGCCGCGAGATAGCCCGTCGCGGATCGCCGCGTGACGCGGCGCGCGCCAAGGTTGACGCCGGTCTGGCACACATGCCCGATCTGCGGATCGGGCTGGCCAGCGAAGGCAGCTTTGGGCCGCATCCCCAGCTGCCCTTTTGTGCGATCGATCGGGAAATCGTGATGCTGGTTGATCGCGCGACCGAGCTGGAGCTTGTCGGTCAGCATGCGACGCCCGACACCAATTTCGGCCACGCCGTCGTCACCGATGTACCGGCAGGCCTGGCCTTTGCCGCGCACGCCGGATTTCCGTCGCACGGCGTTATTGTCCTGGCATCGTGCGATGATGTTCCCCGGCCCGATATCGCGCTTGAAAAGGACCTCGACACCGAAGCCGCGCTTGCCGCCGCGCTCGATCGGGTGATTTCGCGCGCCGGGGCGGCGTTTGTTGAAACCGACATGCGCGCGCATCGCAACCCGCGTCGTATGCGGGCAATAAGACGCGCGACGATCGATCTGCTGCGTCGTGCGCGCAGCCGATGCCCGGCATGCGACCGGCCCGGATTTGCGGTGACGGAGCGCTGCACTGGCCTGCCGTGCAGATGGTGCGGCGCGCCAACGCAGGGCGTTCAGGCAGAAATACTGGCCTGCGCGGGTTGCGACTGCCGGACAACGCGGGTCGTTGCGACGGAGCCGGCCGACCCGGCATGGTGCGCAGAGTGCAACCCATGAAGGCGAAGATGGCCCGCACGGCGCGACCCGAGCCGGAAATCCGGCTGGCAACTGCCAATGCCCGGATTGCCTGGGTGCTCAATCATCCCGACACCAGCAGCTGGCTGAAGGCTGCGCTTCGCTCGGCACGCGACGTCAATCCAATCGAGATCCAGAATGACATTGAGATTTTGCGCCACCTGATCACCGAACGGGTCAACGCGGAAGGCGATCTGGCGCTGAGCCAGGGGCACATGGACTAAGGGCAGGCGCCGCAAATCACCCCGAAGGGCTGGACCGCGATCGGCTATGATAGCCCCAGCGCGGTCAGATCAGCGGCGGCCGCGGCGAGTTCTGCCTGCGCAACGATCTGGCGATAGGCGGCGTCGAGCTGGCGAACGCTCGCATCGGCGGCGGCTTCTTCGCGGACATTGACCAGAAAGAAATCGCTCGCCCCCATCGTGAAACGCCGGCGTTCTGCCTGGGCCATCGTTGTCGCCCGGTCATGCTCCGCCTCGGCCAGCGCGCGCAGCTTTTCGGTGGCCTGCACATCGATTTCCAGG
>JAIELC010000061.1 GCA_019753375.1 Sphingomonas sp. | reverse complement strand
GTTGCCGACCAGCGCGAAGTTCGCGATGTGGCGCGCGTCGACATTTCGAGCGACCGCTCACGCGAGTTGACGTTGCTGTTTGATCCCGAACATGCGCTCGACGATCGAATAACGATGGAACAATTCCTCGCCTGAACGCTTGCAAAACCCAAAATTGCGCTGCTATAGGCGCGCCTCCGCATTGTTCCCTGATAGCTCAGCGGTAGAGCTCTCGACTGTTAATCGAGCGGCCGTTGGTTCGAATCCAACTCAGGGAGCCATTTTACCCCTTATAGACGGCATACAATAAGCCGTTTGTCCGTCCGGCATCGCGCGGCTACGATGCACCCAGGCGCCATGTCGTGGGGGGATGAGTGGTCGCGCGGTGGATAGAAAAGCTGTTCAGAGCCCAGTCGAGCGCGGTTGTTCCGGGCCTGATGGCGCTGATCATCATCGTCCTGCTGCAATTTATCGGCGTCCCCCAGCTGGATGGGTTCGGCCTATCGCTGTTTGATAGCTATCAGCGGGCAGCGCCACGTCCCTATGAAGACGCGCCCGTACGCATCGTCGATATCGACAATGATACGATCCGCAAATTCGGCCAATGGCCGTGGCCACGCACTGACCTTGCCTCGCTGACCAAAAGGCTTGGCGATGCCGGCGCAACCGTTATCGCCTATGACATTGTCTTTTCAGAAGCCGATCGCACCTCTCCCGCAAGGATTGCCCGCAGTCTCGCGCGGACAAGCAGCGACGAACGTGCGCTATCGGCGTTGCGCGCCCTACCCGACAATGATGCCGTATTTGCCAGCCAACTGGCCGAAAGCCCGACGGTGCTGGGCTATTTTCTGACGCGCGAGGGGAAGCGCGCGGCCGATCCGCCAAAGGCTGGAATCGTCGTTCTCGGCAGTGCCCCCAATGCCGGCCTGCCCAGCTTTACGAACGCGATCGAGCCCCTGCCGGCCCTGCGGGCGAGCGCGACCGGCAGCGGATTTGTCAGCCTGGTGGGTGATGCCGACGGTATTATCCGCAAAGCACCCTTGCTGGCCGATCAGAACGGACAAATTCTGCCTTCGCTCGCGCTTGATGCGTTGCGCGCCGCGCAGGGTGCCGGATCGATCGCCGTCAAATCGAGCAATGCCAGCGGTGAAGTGGGTGGCGATGGCGGCGATGTCGTCTCCATCAAAGTCGGCCAGTTCGAGGTCCCGACCACGCATGCCGGTGAATTGTGGATGTATTTCACCGCGCCGAATCCCGACCGCGTGGTGCCGGCATGGCAAATCATGAGCGGCGCGCTGTCGCAGGCCCAGATGGAGCAGATATTCGGCGGCCGCATCGTTTTTGTCGGCACCGGCGCGGCAGGCCTGCGCGATCTTGTCGCCACGCCGATCGCGGATCGTGAGCTGGGTGTCATGGTTCATGCGCAGGCGGTCGAGCAGATGATTCTCGGGCAGTTTCTCTCGCGGCCGGATTGGGCAGAGGGGCTGGAACGGTCGGTGATGATCGTCTTCGGCATCCTCCTCGCCGTGCTCCTGCCGCGGCTGGGTGCTACGATGGGGGCCGGGCTTGGCGCTGTCATGGTTGGCGTGCTGGGATTTGGCAGCTGGCGCGCCTTTGCCGATCAGCATTTCCTGATCAACCCGACCTATCCGGTGCTGGCGATCATCGCAGTCTATCTGGTCGAGACCGCGGTTACCTATTACCGCGAGGAACGCCGGCGCGCCTATATCCACCAGGCGTTTGACCGCTATCTCTCTCCCACGCTCGTAAAGCGCATCGTCAATGATCCCGGTCAGCTCGAGCTGGGCGGCGAAGAGCGCGAGATGACAGTATTATTCTGCGATATCCGCAGTTTCTCGCGGATTTCCGAAGCGCTCAGCCCGCAGGATATCATCCGCTTCCTGATCGGTTTCCTGACCCCGATGTGCGACATTCTGCTCGACCGCAAAGCGACGATCGACAAGTTCATCGGCGATGCCATTCTGGCATTCTGGAACGCACCGCTCGACGATCCAGACCAGTATCGCAATGCTGCGCACGGCGCCCTTGCCATGGTTGCGCGGCTGGAAACGCTGAATCAAACAATGCCCAACCAGACCGAGACGCCGTGGCCTGGCGAGGTCAATATCGGCATCGGCCTGAACGCCGGCCCGTGCTGCGTCGGCAATATGGGATCGGCGCAGCGGCTGTCCTATTCGCTGATCGGCGATACCGTGAATCTGGCTTCCCGCATCGAGGGACTGACCAAATATTACGGCGTGCGAATCCTGATTGGCAGCGCACTCGAAGCTCAACTGGAGGGCTTTGCGATGCTCCCGCTGGACACGGTCCGCGTCGTCGGGCGTGAAGCTCCAGAAACGATCCATGTCCTGATCGGTGACGAAATGGTCGCTACCCGGCCCGATTTCCGATCGTTCCGGACATCGCACCAAGCCTTCATCACAGCTTATCGCGAACAGGACTGGCCGGCGGCACGGCGCGCGCTGGCGGTGCTGGATGTGCGCGCCGGTCATTACGGGCTGGTACGCTATTATGCGCTGATGGCCGACCGCATCACGGCGTTCGAGGCAAACCCGCCAGGCAGCGACTGGAACGGCATTTACAACGCGGTTGAGAAATAACGCTTACCCATTGGGCACGCCGATCGCTGCTGCTTCGCTTTCCAGCCGCGCCTTGGCCGCAGGATTGGCGGTTACAGCGGACTGGAGCGCGGCGCGCGCCTTGCCCGGTTCGCCCAATGTCATCCGGCTGCGCATCAGCATGACCCAGCCGTCAAGATTAGCCGGATTGGCTTTCAGTTTGCCCTCAAGCGATTCGACCATGCCGCGCGCCATCGCGTCTTGTTGCCCAGGCGGCAACGCGGCGGCCGCGCGAATCTGATCCGCATCGGGCCCGGCAAGCGGGGCATGGGGCAGCGTTGACGGGATCGCCGCAAGTTTCCCTGCCACATCGATTTTGTTGATCTTGCCAACCTGTTCGATTGTCCGGCGCAGATCTGCTTCCCACGGCGCGCCCGGAGGCGTTTCCTTCAGCAGCGCCAGCCAATCACCAATCGCCCCTTGATGATCGCCCCGCAGATCGCGGGCAACCGCCAGAAAATACCGGCTGCGCGGGTCTTTGGGATCAATCGCATGGGCCTTCTGAAAGGCGGCCAGCGCCGCTGCTGGCATCGGGTCGCGCGCGCTTGCCATCACCCGCGCCTCACCCAGCGCCGACCAATGCGTGGCATTGCCGGCATCAATCTTGGTGGCCTGTTCAAAGGCACCGGCAGCCTCTTGAAATCGCTGCGCCTGGAAAAGCGCCTCGCCCAATGCCTGGGCGGCACCGGCATCTTTTGGATTTGAGTCTGCCCGCTGGCGAAGGGCTTCGATCGCCGTGTCGGCATCAGATTGGACGGAGGCCGTTGGCGCGGGGGAGACAACGCCAATGGTCCGGGCGCGATTGGCCGCATAAATGATCGCACCAAGCAGCAAGACAGCCGCCACCGCGAGCATGATGGGGCCAATCCGCTTGTCGATCGTCATATGCAACCTCGTATTTCGCTATTTCTGGCCTGCGCGCTTAAAGGTAGCGTCATGTGCGTCATATGCTAGTCTGCACAAGGCAAGGAAATGCGCCGGCCAAACAGGTTGGGGCACGATCGCCTGGGCAAGGGGGAATGGGACATGCCCGATCGCGTCCGCATCGCGATCATCGGATCCGGTCCGGCCGGTCTGAGCGCTGCAGCCCGGGCGGCGCAGCTACAGCTCCCGCACGTCCTGCTCGAAAAAACTGATCACCTGTCGGACACGATCTACAAATACCAAAAGGGCAAGCACGTCATGGCGACGCCCAGCCAGCTCGTGCTGCGTTCCGATCTGGATTTTGCTGCGGGTAAACGTGAAATGGTGCTGGGGACGTGGGACCAGCAGGCCGCGGCGCGTGGCATCACCGTTCGGTACAGGAGCGAGGTCAAGGCAATCACCGGCAATCAGGGCGCGTTCGACCTTACCCTGACCGATGGCACAGTGATTGGCGCAGACTATGTGATCCTGGCGATTGGCACACAGGGCAATCCCAATCTGATGCGGTGCGCGGGCAGCACCCTTCCCCATGTCCAGTATCAGCTCGACGATCCAGCCGATTACATCGACGAACATATCACGGTGATCGGATCAGGCGACGCGGGCATCGAAAACGCCCTGGGGCTCGCCGCCGATCCGGCCCAGGGCAATGTGGTGACCATCCTCAACCGATCCGCCGACTTTGCCCGCGCCAAATCGGCCAATGTCAAATTGCTGAACGACGCGTCGGATAACGGGCGCATCAATATCATGCTCGAGACGACGCCGCTGGAAGTCCGCAATGGCGAGCTCGTGCTGGATACACGCGACGGGCAAAAGACCATTCCCTGTGATCGCATCATTGCGCGAATGGGTTCCGCTGCCCCGCGCGCCTTTGTCGAAGGCTGCGGCATCGCATTCACCAGCGCCGACCGTGAGGCCTTTCCAAGGCTGTCGCCGACATTCGAAACGACCAAAGCGGGCATCTTCGCGATCGGCGCACTGGCAGGCTATCCGCTGATCAAGCACTGTATGAACCAGGGCTATGATGTCGTTGAATATATCAATGGCAACAGAAGCCTGAAACCCGCCGACGAACCCATATTGGCGGCTAAATTCAATAGTCTGCCCGCACGGCGTTCAGTCGATGACTGGCTTGAAATGCTGCGCAGCAATATCAGCATTTTGAATGACTTGTCGCCGCTCCAGATGCGGGAATTCATGCTCGATTCCGATGTTCGATTCTACAACTCCGGCGAGCTTGTCTTTGAACGGAACGATCCCGGATCGTCGTTGTTCGCGATCGCCGAAGGCACGGCGCTGGTCCAGCTTGACCCGGCTAATCCCGCCACCACGGTCCCCATCGAGCAGGGATCGATCTTTGGGGAAGTCGGCCTGATTTCGGGGCGTCGCCGGGGAGCGGCCGTGCGGGCCGGATCGCCCATGATTGCGGTTGAGGTATCGCGCACCGCTGCGTTGAAACTGATGGCATCCGTGCCAGCAGCAAAACGCGAAGTGACGCGCATTTCGGTCGAGCGCCAATTGCTCCAGCTATTTGGCTCAGGGCTCGTCAGCGCCGACCTGGCCGAGATCATGGAGTCTGCCGAGATCAAGACCGTCCGCGCGGGCGAAGCAATCTTGGTCGAAGGCGATGAGGGCGACGACATCTATGTGATCCGCGTCGGCAGCATGGTCGTGGAGAAAAATGTCGGCGGCAAACCCATTTTCCTGTCCTACCTTCCCGCCGGATCCTATGTTGGCGAAATGGCGTTGATCGCGGGCGGCAAACGCACCGCGACGGTCAAGGCCGCGGTCAAATCGGAAGTCATCAAACTAAAGGGCGATGCCTTTCGGCGCCTGCTCGATACCAAGCCAAGGCTACTCGAAAAGGCGCGCGCCGACATGGCGGCGCGCCAGAACATCAACGCCTTTGTCGAGAGCCGCAAGGACAGCTTTTCCGGCGCGGTTGACATGTATTCACAGACCGCCGCCTTTCTGGTCGACAACGGCATTGGCGAAGCGACGGACGTGTTGCTGATCGACGAACATTTGTGCGTTGGCTGCGACAATTGCGAAAAGGCATGCGCCGACAGCCATGAAGGATTGTCGCGGCTCGATCGCGAAGCCGGACGCACATATGCGCATCTCCACGTTCCCACCAGCTGCCGGCATTGTGAACATCCGCATTGCATGGCCGATTGCCCGCCCAATGCCATCCACCGCGGCCCCGATGGCGAAGTGGTTATCGACGACAGCTGCATTGGCTGTGGCAATTGCCAGCGCAACTGCCCCTATGGCGTTATCCGGATGGACAGCGTTCCGCCGAAAAAACCATCATTGCTCAGCTGGATGCTGTTCGGATCAGGTCCTGGCCCCGGCGAACCGAGCAAAAAATGGCGCTACGGCCATGCCGAACCGGGCGTCGAAAAGCCAAAGCGCGCCATCAAATGCGATATGTGTTCGGGAATCGACGGCGGCCCTGCCTGTGTGCGCGCCTGCCCCACAGGGGCCGCAATCCGCGTTGCGCCAGAGGATTTTCTGAGCATCGCCCGGCTTGAGCCCGGAGCACGGCCATAGCGACGCACGCGCCTGAACGGTCGCGAAGACCAACGGGCGGCGCCCTGCATGAAGGGTTTCTGCGGCATCGGCAATTTCGGTGGCTGAAGGTGGCGCTGGCGATGTCGGCCATCGCCATCGCGGCCTATGCGCTGATCGATATCAAGCCCCGCCCAAATGGGGGCAGCTGGTATGGTTATACGCTAGGGACAATCAGCGTTGGGCTGATCCTGTGGCTGACCGCGCTGGGCGTCCGCAAGCGCGCGATGACGCCCGGTCGCTGGTCGTTAAAAGCCTGGACCAGCGCGCATGTCTATCTGGGGTTAAGCCTGATCGTGCTTGCCACGCTGCACACCGGCTTTCAGTTTGGCTGGAACGTCCACACGCTGGCCTATGCACTGATGATGCTGGTGATCCTGTCGGGCCTGTGGGGCATTTTTGCCTATGCCACCATTCCGGCGGCGCTGAGCAACAATCGTGAGGAAATGACACAGCCCCAGATGCTCGAAGCCGTACACGCCATCGACCGTCAATTGCATCAGGCGGCCCAGCCAATCAGCCCGGATATGGCGCAATTCGTTCAGCGATCGCTTGAACAAGACCCGTTCGCCGGCTCTATTCTGGAACGCCTCTCGGGCAGCTATTACGGATGCCAGACCAGCCGCGCCTGGCATGCCGTTCGTCGCCATACCGGGGCGCTCCCCGACATTGGTGATGATCCGCTTGAACGGGTTGATGCCCTGCTTGGGCGCAAGCTCGCCATGCTGGGGCGGCTGCGGCAGCATTTGCGGCTGAGGGCCATGCTCGAGGTTTGGCTCTACATCCATGTCCCCGTAACCTTTGCCCTGATTGCGGCGCTGACTGCCCATATCATCAGCGTGTTCTTTTTCTGGTGAGGGGGCGGCGATGAGCTTCATCATCCGTCGGATCAGCCATACCGGAGGCGGCCGGGAAATCGTCCGCACCGAAACCATCGACCGGATGATCCTGACCATCGGCAGGGCGGCCGAAAACGACATTGCCCTCCCCGATCTTCGGATCAGCCCATCGCACGCAACCATGACCCGGCTCGATGGGCGCCGTATCATCGTATCGGCGCTTGATACGCTGGGCTTTGAGCTTGACGGCCGCACCGCCGAGCGCGCGAATATCGATGCGCACAAAGGCAGCGAACTCCGTTTCGGCAATCACCGCATCACCGTGTCACAAGATCGCGATGCCAATATCGTCCTGACGGTCGAAAAAGCCGAAAGCGATGCCGATGCTGATCGCGAGCATGAAGAAACAAAAGCCTTTTCGCTGCAGCAGAAACTACCCGGAAAACGCGCCGCGGCATGGGCCCTTGCGGCCATCATCCTGCTGGCATTTCTGGTCTGGCCGATTGCGTCCTTCTATAGCCGGGCACAAGCCGATCAGCGCAGCATCTATGCCGGGCCGGCCAACCATAGCTGGTCAAGCGGCCCGCTCAGCGCCGCGCATCACGGGCTGGAGGCAAAGTGCGAGGCATGCCACGCGAGTGCCTTTGTGTCGGTTCGCGACGATAGTTGCCGCGCATGCCACAAAGACGCACACGACCACGCCCCTGCGGCCCGCATAGCCCATGCGCGGGCGACGCCGGGCATTGGTGGCCAATTGCTGGCGGCGGTTGCCCATAATTTCGGCAAGCCAGGTCCGGGCGCCTGCGTCGATTGCCATACCGAACATGAAGGGGCCGGACCGATGGCGCCGACCGCTCAGGCGTTTTGCACCGATTGCCACACCAGCCTGACATCACGCTTGCCCGACACCAGACTTGGCAATGCGGGCGACTTTGGCACGGCGCATCCGCAATTCAGGCCGCTGATTTCGGTCGCGCCCGGCCCGAAGCCCCGACTGGTCCGCGCATCGCTTGATAGCCAGCCGATCGAGGCAAACGGGCTGAAATTTCCGCACAAACTGCATCTGGATCCACGGGGCGGGGTCGCGCGGATGGCGCAGACGCTGTCGGGGCAGGCTGGATTTGGCCAGGCGCTGCAATGCGCCGATTGCCATACGCCAACGGCCGACGGCACGCGCTTTCAGCCCATATCGATGGAGAAGAACTGCCAGATGTGCCACAGTCTGGCATTCGACCGGATCGGCGGCACCGTCCGCACGTTGCGGCACGGCGAACCCCGGCAGATGATGGCCGATCTGCGCGCATTGTTCCGGTCGACCCCGCCGGATCGTCCGCTTGAACTGGGCGGCATGGCGCGGCGACGGCCCGGCGACTTTGCCCAGAATCAGGTCGGGCAGGCCTATGCCAGCGCTGCCGCCACGCGCCCGACCACCGGTGACGCCGCCGTGCACGCGGTGTTTTCCCCCGGCGGCGCCTGTTATGATTGCCACGTCGTCACGCCGCCCGGCGTTGACGGCAAGACCGACTGGGCGGTGACGCCCGTGCATCAACCGGTTCGATACATGATGCATGGCTGGTTCGATCATGCGGCCCACAGGACCGAGAAGTGCGCAACCTGCCACAATGCCGGGCAGTCGACCAAGGCAAGCGATCTGATCCTTCCCGGCATCAAAACCTGCCGAAACTGTCACGCCGGTGAAGCGGCGGTGGGTGCCAAGCTGCCGTCATCCTGCGCGATGTGCCACAGCTATCACGGCGCGACCGAGGCTCCCTGGCGACCAAGTCGTAACTATTCGCCTGCTACAGCCGCGCGGATGAGCCCGTGGCGACAGCAATGACCAGCGATCAGCGGAGGTCTAGACGATCATGTTGATTGCCCAG
>JAIELC010000004.1 GCA_019753375.1 Sphingomonas sp. | reverse complement strand
CCCGACCCTCGGCATGGGGTGAAGACGGGTTCGCCCAGCGACGCATGGCTTGCTCCATCGCCGCAATCGCTTCGGGGCGCATCGGCGTGGTCGCTGCATGGTCAAGATAGATGCGGGGCGTCATGCGAAACGCATGTATCGTGTCGCAATGATTGCGCCAATCGCTGCCATGCCTATATAGCGCGCTCTTTCGTGCGGTGGCGCGTCTCCGTTTTTTGATCAGCAGGTCCCATGCCAGAAGTCATTTTCCCCGGCCCCGAAGGGCGCCTCGAAGGCCGTTTTGCTCCCGCCCCTCGCCCACGAGCACCGGTTGCGATGATTTTGCACCCGCATCCGTCATCGGGTGGCACGATGAACAACCGCATCGTGCAGGAACTATACAAGACGTTCCAGCGACGCGGTTTCGCGACCTTGCGCTTCAATTTTCGTGGCGTGGGCAAGAGCCAGGGCACATTTGACAATGGCATTGGCGAATTGTCCGACGCGGCCAGCGCACTGGACTGGGTCCAGAGTTTCCACCCTGAAGCGTCGACCACCTGGATCGCAGGGGTAAGCTTCGGCGCGTGGATTGGCATGCAGTTGTTGATGCGTCGTCCCGAGATTCGGGGTTTCATCTCGATCGCACCGCCCGCCAATATGTACGACTTTACGTTTCTGGCGCCGTGCCCGTCCTCGGGTATCATCATACAGGGTGATGCCGACGAAGTGGTTACGCCGCTCGCAACACAAAAGCTGGTCGACAAGCTGCGTACGCAAAAACATATCACCATCCACCACGATACCATTCCGCGCGCCAATCACTTTTTTGAGCATGAAATGCCCGAACTGATGGGATCGGTGGACAAATATCTTGATATGCGGTTGGACCCCAATTCGCCGATCAAATGAGCGCCTACCGCCAGTAATCGAACGCCGCGTCGCTTGCGGGGCGATGCGGCCTGGCGGGCGTCAAGATTGGCATTAGATTGCTGTTCTGTTACGCCTGCGCCTGACTGATTACTTGGGCGGGGGCCAGGCCATGTCGGTGTTCCATTACACGGTGATTGGATGCTTCATATGCTTCGCGCTTGCGGATCATTTTGGGAAGCGAACGGCCTTTCCGCGCGTTGGATATTGGCGCGTTATGGGGGTCGTTTCCTTCATCCTGTACTTCGTGATCGCCACTTATGCCCCGTATATGTGGGACAGCGCGATCGGATCGCATCAGCTTTTTGACGGACGTTCGCTCCCGACCTGGGCGCAAGTGTTGATCGGCTTTCTCATCCTCGAATTCGGCATCTATTTCTGGCACCGGATCATGCATCAGGTCGATCCGATCTGGCGTTTCACGCACCAAATGCACCACGCGGCAGAACGCCCGGACATCTGGGGTGCCTATTATTTTCATCCCGTGGATATGCTGGGTTGGGCATTATTGGGATCGCTTTGCCTGGTGGGTATTTTTGGCCTGAGCGCCGACGCCGCTTTCATTGTCGGGATAATCTCCACAATTCCCGGCATGTTTCAGCACACCAACATCCGTACGCCCCATTGGGTCGGCTATATCCTGCAACGCCCCGAGAGCCACCTGATCCACCACGAGCGCGGGGTACACGCGTACAATTACGGCGACATACCCCTGCCCGACATCATCTTCGGAACCTTTCGCAATCCACGGGAATGGACGGGCGAGAACGGCTTTTTCGAAGGATCGACACACCGAATTCCAGACATGCTGGCGTTCCGAAAAATTTCCTAGGCCGTTCGGGCTCCGGGCCGTTCGCCACGGGCGGAACGCGGCAGGATGATTTCTGGTTACATCAGCCAGATCGCGACATTGCCCAACAAGACCGCCGCCATGATCAGCAGCAGCATGCCCTTTTTGCGGTCGATGTCCTTCGCGATCATCCAGCCGCCGCCGATCAGGCAGGCAAAACAGCCCAGCATCGCAATTGCTGGTGCGGCGTCCGCAATGGTTGAAAGCCCCTGCTCCATCGATCAGCCCCCCGCCATTGCCCGCGCATAGGCCGCCGGATCAACATTGCCCCCTGACAGAATCACCAACATGCCGGGTTGCGGCGATATCTTTCCGGCCAGCAGCGCGGCCAGCCCCACTGCCCCGCCCGGTTCGACGACGAGACGCAACTTGACGGCGGCCCAGCGCTGCGCCGCTGCAATTTCTTCCTCGCTGACGGCCAGTCCCTGCACACCGCGGCGCGACAAAACGTCGAACGTCAAATGCGATACCCGCATCGTCATCAGCGAATCGCACGCGGTTGGGGGGGGATTATCCCCCATCGGCTCGATCCAGCCCGCGTCCAGACTGCGCCGCATATCATCCCAACCGTCTGGCTCGACCACCATAATCGTCGCGTCGGGTAGTGCCAGCGTGATGCCCGCTGCCAGCCCGCCACCGCCGCAGGGGACGATGACCAGTGTTGGCGCCCCCAAATCCAGCGCTTCCATCTGCTCTGCCGCTTCAATGCCCGCGCTGCCCTGCCCCTCTATGACCCAGGCATCGTCGAAACTTGGGACCAGAGTTGCTCCGCGTGCGCCGGCCAGATGGGCAGCAATTTTCTCACGACTTTCGGTCGCGCGGTCGTAGACAACGATCTCGGCGCCCAGCGCCATCGTTGCCTCGCGTTTGGTTGCCGGTGCATCAGACGGCATCACGATCAGCGCTGGCATACCGAGCCTTTTGGCCGCCCAGGCGACTCCCTGCGCGTGATTCCCGGATGAAAACGCAACGACGCCCTTTTCGCGTGATCGTTCGTCGATCGCGGTCAACCGGTGCCACGCGCCGCGCACTTTGAACGCGCCAACGGGCTGCAGCGATTCGGCTTTGAAAGCCACCGGCACCCCTTTGATTTCGTGGACGAAAAGCGGGCTTGGCGCCAGAATTGCTGCAACCTTTGCGGCAGCATCGCGCACGCCGGCCCGGGTTGGTTGTCGCAAAATTGTCATGATCTTCCTCCGCCTTACGATATTCACTTTACATTCGCGAACGTCGATCCTATTGCGCCCCTCCGCTGCCCCATGGGACTTCCAACCGCAAGGCAGCTTTTTTCAACGTTTGCCGAAAGGCATTTGGAGGTCCCTTGAATTGCACAAGCATCATAGCGCGCTGGGGCTAGCTACCGCCCCGTCCGGTTCCGCCCGCGGAATCGCTCTTGCCAAGCGCCCGGTCCAACCGGTCACGCTGATTCGTCCCCACGCTGCTGCGCGGGCCGCTCGTTACTTCGTAGAGAAGTTTCCGGGCCGGTCGCTCTATGCGGTCAAGGCTAACCCCTCACCCGATTTGATTCGTGTGCTGTGGGATGCCGGCGTCACGCATTACGACGTGGCCTCGATTGCCGAGGTTCGCATGGTGGCGGCGACGCTACCCGGCGCAACCCTGTGCTTTATGCACCCGGTCAAGGCGGCAGAAGCAATCGAGGAAGCATATTTCCAGCACGGTGTGCGTGTGTTCTCGCTCGATTCGATCGAAGAGCTCGAAAAGATCGTTGCGGCCACCACCGACAGTGATGGCAATGCAGCGACCGATTTGACGCTGTGCGTTCGCCTGCGCGTGTCGTCCGAACATTCGATGCTCAGCCTCGCGTCCAAATTCGGCGCGGCGCCGGGTGAGACGAAGGAATTGCTGTTCCGCACCCGCCAGGTCGCAGATGCGCTCGGTATCTGTTTCCATGTCGGTAGTCAGGCCATGACGCCGGAAGCCTATGCCCAGGCGATTGAGCGTGTCCGTGCGGCGATTGTCGACGCAGCGGTGACGGTCGATGTTGTCGATGTTGGCGGCGGGTTCCCTTCGTCTTATCCGGGCATGGAGCCACCCCCGCTCGATCGATATTTCGAAACAATCCACCGCGCTTATGAAAGCCTGCCGATTTCCTATTCGGCGGAATTATGGGCAGAACCGGGCCGGGCCCTGTGCGCCGAATATTCGTCGCTGATTGTTCGGGTTGAGCGTCGCCGTGGGGCCGAACTATACATTAATGACGGCGCCTATGGCGCGTTGTTTGATGCCGCGCATATCGGCTGGCGCTTTCCTGTTGCCTTGCTGCGTGAACCCGATTCAAATGCCCGCGACATGGAATTCAGTTTCTATGGTCCAACCTGCGACGATATGGACCATATGGCCGGTCCGTTCTTGTTGCCTGCCGATGTCCAGGCCGGCGACTATATCGAGATCGGGATGCTCGGCGCGTATGGATCCGCGATGCGGACTGCCTTCAACGGTTTCACCAATGGCGAAACCGTGGTGGTAGATGATGAGCCCATGACGTCGCTGTATCGCGACGAAGAGGATGAAACGGTTCGCGCCAACGTCGTCACGTTGTAACGAACGAACATCACAATAGATGCATATTCGCCGAAACCCGGGTCAGGACAGGACGTGCAAGCGTCCTTCCATCCTGACCCGGCGATCGCCGGGACGATGCCATATTGCTAGGATTTGGAAATGACCGACACGATGACCACCAACCGCGCCAACGATTTGCGCAAGGCTGAGCTCCTTTCCACGGAAGTCGAGCACATCGACATCACCAGCTTTGATGCGCGGCCGATCATCGAATCCATGGGCAAGATGAGCTTCACCAGCCGCGATCTGGCGCGCGCGACGGGCATTTACAACCAGATGCTCGCTGATCCCGATTGCACCATCTGCCTCGTCATTGCCGGATCGACATCGGCGGGCGGATGCATGGATTTATATGCTGAACTCATCCGGTCGAACATGGTCGATTGCGTCATCGCGACGGGCGCCACCATTGTCGACATGGATTTCTTCGAAGGGCTGGGCCACAAGCATTATCAGGCGCTGGAAGTGCCCGATGACGATACGCTGCGCTCGCTGCTGATCGACCGCATTTACGACACTTATATCGACGAGGAACAGCTCCAGCACGTCGACCACACGATCTTCGAGATCGCCGAGACGCTGGAACCGCGCCCCTATTCGAGCCGTGCCTTCATTCGCGAGATGGGCAAATATCTGGTCACGCACGGCAAGAAGGACAATAGCCTGGTCAAGCTTGCCTATGAGCATGATGTGCCGATTTTCTGCCCGGCGTTCGTTGATAGCTCGGCTGGCTTTGGTCTCGTCAAGCACCAGGTCGATTCTGCCAAGGCAGGCAAGCCGTACATGGTGCTCGACGCGATTGCCGATTTCCGCGAACTGACCGACATCAAGATCAAAGCCGGCACGACCGGTTTGCTGATGATTGGCGGCGGCGTGCCGAAGAACTTCATTCAGGATACCGTCGTTTGCGCAGAAATTCTGGGGCATGACGATGTCGACGTGCACAAATATGCCGTCCAGATCACTGTGGCTGACGTCCGTGATGGCGCTTGCTCATCGTCAACGCTCCAGGAAGCCGCCAGCTGGGGCAAGGTCAACACCGGTATTGAACAAATGGTTTTTGCCGAGGCGGGATCGGTCATGCCGTTGCTCGCATCGGATGCCTATCATCGCGGGCATTGGAAGAACCGCGCAAAGCGCCGCTGGGCATCGATCTTCGCCTGATGGCGAAGGACAGCGAGCGCTTTGAGCGCCACCGTCAGCCCTGGACAAGTGATGAGATTCAGAAGCTGCATCAGTTTGCCAAGAAGGAAATGGCATTGAAAGCCATCGCCAAGGCACTGAAACGAAGTGAAGAGTCGGTTCGCGACCGCGCCAAGGCCGACGGCCTCACCATCGCCAAATTACGTTGAGCGTCGCCTGATCCACCGGCCGGCAATGAACATTGCCTATGCCAGTGGATTGAGGCAGGTTTGCCCGTGTTATTGGGGGAGCAAACCATCATGATCGACCACAGCCCGATTCTGGCGCCTGTTGTTGCACTTGTCGCCTGGAGCTTGTGCATGTGGGTGTGGATGTATGCGACGCGTATCCCCGCCATGCAGAAGGCACAAATCGATACGATCAATCTGGTCGGTGGCGCTGGCGCGGATCTGAAGGCGATCATTCCCCCCAAATCGCAATGGCCCGCCGACAATTATAACCATCTGCACGAGCAGCCGACCGTCTTCTACGCCATCGCGCTTACTCATGCTCTGATTGGCACCGGAAATGGCGTGAATCTGTGGATCGCCTGGGCCTATGTCGGGATCCGGGTTGTTCACAGCATCGTTCAGTCGACGGTGAACCGCGTCATTGTGCGCTTCTCGCTCTTTTCCTTGTCAACGCTGTGCCTGATCGCGCTGACACTCCACGCCGCGATGGCGCTGGCCAATTAATGGCAGCAACCTAGCCAAACAGATGGGCCATCGACCGGTCGAGCATGACCAGCTGCCACAAGGTGCGGCCATGATCGGCACGTCCGGCTCGGTGATCGCCCGCCAGCCGATCGATGACAGCGGTATCGAACCAGCCACACCCGGCAAGCATGGGTGATCTGGAAAGCGACGCCGCGTCCTCGGCAAGGGCGCCGCGGTACCAGGGACTGATGGGGGTAACAAACCCCATTTTCGGGCGGTACAAAATGTCGCGCGGCAAATAGCGCTCCATCGCTTTTTTCATCAGCCATTTGCCTTGCCCACCTCGCAGGCGCATGGATGCTGGAAGTGACGCTGCAAATTCGACCAGTTTATGGTCGAGCATTGGCTCACGCGCCTCCAGTCCCACCGCCATACTGGTACGATCGGTTTTCGTCAGGATATCGCCCGGCAACCAATGTTGAAGATCGGCATATTGGGCGCGGTCCAGCGCATCCAGCGCCGGGGCATCGCGCATCGACTGGATATAACGATCCTCGGCACGGTGTCCGCCAAGCGCCCGCTGCGCGTCGCGAGACAGCAGTATCGCACGCAAGGCTGGCGCGGTAACGCCCACCGACCGCGCATAGGCTTCTGCCCCATCTTCGGCTAGCGCCAGAAACGTGGCTTTGCCTCGTAACAATCGCGGGGCCCAGTCCGCCTTGGGATAATAATGCCCCAGCGTGCCGAATACTGCTCGACGCAGTGAAGCCGGTATCAAACCGCGAACGCGTTCCTCCGCTACCTGAAACTTGTACCGCCGGTATCCCGCAAGGCTTTCGTCTGCACCGTCCCCTGACAGAGCAACCTTCACGCTTTGCCGGGTGAGTTCGCACAGCCGGTAGGTCGCAAGGGCGGACGGATCAGCAAAGGGCTCATCAAAAGCCGTAACAAGTCTATCGATGAGAGAAACATCGTCCACCGCGACCACCTGCTCGCGGTGGTCGGTCGCAAAGCGTTGCGCGATCCGCCGGGCGTAGTCACGCTCGTCATACCCAGCCTCATCAAAACCGATGGTGCAGGTCTTGACCGCCCTGGGTGAAAGCTCTGCCATCATCGCGACGACAGCTGAACTATCGACGCCGCCTGAAAGGAACGCGCCCAGGGGAACGTCGGCGAGCATGCGCGACCGGACGGCGTCACGCATCAGATGGATGAATTCCTCTTCCAGCGCCTTGACCGACCCGGTCGCTCGACGGGAAAAATTCACCTGCCACCAGCGGGTGGGTGCAGGCACGGGTTTGCCGCGTTGAATCAATAAGGCGTGCCCGGCCGCCAGCTTTTTCACACCGGCAACAATGCAATTATCGTCCGGCACATAGCCGAATGCCAGATAATCCTCGATCGCGCAGATATCGGGTGTCCGCCGCAGCAGCGGATGCGCCAGGACACCCTTCAGCTCGGAGGCAAAGGCGAGTGCACCATCCGACAGTTCAACATAATGAAGCGGTTTTACGCCCAATCTGTCGCGCGCCAGGAACAGGCAGTGCCGCCCGGCATCATGAATGGCGAATGCAAACATGCCATTCAACCGGGGGAGCATCGCGGGTCCCCACGCTTCCCAGCCATGCAGTAATATTTCTGTATCGCTCTCAGTGCGGAAACGCGCGCCCATCTGGATGAGCTCAGTGCGGAGTTCCTTGTAGTTGTAAATCTCGCCATTGAAGACGATGGCCAACTGCCCATTGTCGCTCGCCATTGGCTGCGCTCCGCCCGGCAGATCGATGATCGATAGCCTGCGATGACCCAGTCCAACCCCGGGCGCTGTCCAGATGCCTGATCCGTCGGGCCCGCGATGTGCCTGCGCATCCGTCATCACCCGGATTCTCGCAGGGTCTACCGGCTTAGGCGTGCTTGGATAGTAAAGCCCGGCAATACCACACATCAGCGCGGGGTTCCCGCAACCTTGTCCGCCAATTGGTCGACGGGCCCCGCTGCGTTGAGAAACTTCGCAATCACGGCGCGAGGATTCGCACCCGCCCCTGTCTCTGCCGACACCAACAGGGCGACAGCACGCTGCCTTCCGCCAAACAGCCGCGCGCGCAGTGTTTCCAGCTTCACACGCCGATCGTTCGCGGTCAGCACATTGCCAATCCGATACCAGGTAACGACGATACGCCCGACGGGCCCTGGCGCAGTGATTTCCATTACCTTTCCGCCAGCGATAGGTTCCAGATCACGCACCCGAATCCAGCGATCATTCTCGCGCAAGGCGCCGACGCCGAAGCTCACCAATTCCTTGTGCTCATGCTGGCTGGCATAAGCCGCGATCGCTAGGTCGACCACCGCGCCGCTGGCATTGGCGTACCGCCCCATCAAAAAGTGATCCGCTGCCGGATAATTGGGCGACCACGGCGCCCGGTTGCTCAGCGCAACGCGGTGCCAGCCGGCGACTGACGGCAAATCAATGCGTGCGGGCAGCACGTCCCCGCGCGCGTCAATATGGTTCGCGAAAGCCGGTGCCGATACAATGATTGCCAGCGACAGAGCAGCCGATAACAACGCGTCCAGCGCAAGTCGCGGTTTGCGGCCAAAGGCGGTGGGGTCGAGCCATGCAGCGTCCGGGTCACGATCAAACCATCGCCAGCCAATCGCCAGAACAGCCGCCATGATCAGCCCGAAAAAGACCC
>JAIELC010000062.1 GCA_019753375.1 Sphingomonas sp. | reverse complement strand
AGAAGCGGCCATGGCCCGATCTGGTGAATTTTGCATCGCGCCCGTCGGTCTGGCTGGCGATCCAGCTTTTTTCCTCGATGGCGGCCAGTGCCGCAAAGGCCGGGGCCACGCCGTCGCCGCTCAGGAACTGCCAGTCGAGCTCGCCCCGCTCGGCCAGATGTTTCTCGTGCGATCGGTTCTTGCGCAGTGTCGATCCGCGCGGCCAGTCTGCGTCGCGCTGCGCCGCGGCCATGTCGAGCAGGAAGCTGTCGGCGACAAAGCGGTCGAGCACCGCCCAGCCGCGCACGCGCGCCGCCGCGATCAGGCGCGAGGCGGCGGGATCACCGTCATAGACCGGGCCGATCCGCAACCCGTTGACCTCATCCGCCAGCCGGTCGAGCAGGAGCACCATCGCCGATGCGGACGCCGTGTCGCGGACCGGAAAGCTGCGGAACGGCCAATAGCTGCCTGGGATGGCGGCGAGTCGGGCGGGGGCGGGGCCGATGGCGCTCAGCGGCAGCGCGATGACGGGCTCGCCGTCCTCCTCGACCACGATCGTGCGCGCCTGGCCGCCATAGGCGAGCAGCGCCGCGGCGAACCATTGATAGCGCAGGAAACGGTGCGAATCGGGTGCCGCCGCGGCCACCGTATCGATCATGCCCGACAGGCCCTCATACGCCATTGCCCGGGCAGCGGGGGGCAGGCGGGTAAAATCGCTGAGGAGCATCGGCTTGGTCATGGCCGCCTGTGTATCGCCCGATGGGTTACCAAGCGGTTGGCGCTTGACCGGCATCCGCTGTGCGCGTCAGGGTAGCGGCATGGAATTTTCGCCCGGCGTCACCACAATTGCGCAAACCATCCAGCTGTCGCTGAGCCCGGTGTTCATGCTGGCGGGGATTGCCGGCATTTTGAACGTCATCGCCGTGCGACTCGCGCGGGTGGTCGATCGGGCCCGATCGCTTGAGGCGCTGCACCCGCGCTCGACCGGCCCCGAACATGATCGGCACGTGCTGGAATTGCGGCTGCTCGACCGGCGCATGTCGGTGATCAACGCGTCGATGTTCCTGTGCGTTTCCAGCGCGGTCGCGACCTGTTTTGTCGTGGCGCTGCTGTTTGTTGCGGAATTGGGGCATTTGCACATCGGCACGATCGTCGCGCTGATCTTCATTCTGGCGATGGGCTTTCTGGTCGCTGGCCTGATCGCGTTCATGATCGAAGTACGGCTGTCGCTATCGGCCACGCATGTCCGGGTCGAATTGCTGGAACGCGAGCAGGGATGATAGCGCCCGGGCCTGACAAGAGCCCGGACAGGGGACGGCCGGTCAAGCGCCGACGGCAGCGGGCGTGCGCACAAGGCGGCCGGTCAGCGAATTGGGCCCGGCCTCGACGATCTCCAGCTCGACCAGATCGCCAATCGCATGGTCGCCGACCAGATGGACCGATTGCAGCCACGGCGATTTGCCGATCAGCTGGCGGTCCAGCTTGCCGGTCCGTTCGAGCAGGACGGCGCATGTCTTTCCCACCGTCGCCGCATTAAACGCTGCCTGATCGCGGTTCAGCGCGGTCTGCAGCCGTTGCAGGCGTTCATCCATCAGCTCGGGCGCGATCTGGTCAGCCATCGACGCGGCCGGGGTGCCGGGGCGCGGCGAGTATTTGAAGCTGTACGCCTGCGCATAGCCAACGGCATCGACCAGGCTGAGCGTCGCGTCGAAATCCGCGTCGGTTTCCCCGGGAAAGCCAACGATGAAATCGCCCGACAGGGCAATGTCAGGCCGCGCGCTCCGCACCCGGTCGAGCAGCCGCAGATAACCATCGCGGCTATGGCTTCGGTTCATCGCCTTCAGAATGCGGTCGCTGCCCGACTGAACGGGCAAATGCAGGAACGGCATCAGCTTGGCGACATCGCGGTGGGCAGTGATCAGGCCATCGGCCATGTCGTTGGGATGGCTGGTGGTATAGCGGATCCGCGCCAATCCAGCGATCCGGTCGAGCGCGGCGATCAGATCGTGCAGCCCCCGGCCCTCATCCTCCCACGCATTGACGTTTTGCCCCAGCAGCGTGATTTCGCGGGCGCCGGCATCAACCAGCGCCTTTGCCTCGTCCACAATCGCGGCGAAGGGACGACTGACCTCGGCGCCCCGCGTATAGGGCACGACGCAGTAGGTGCAGAATTTGTCGCAGCCCTCCTGAACGGTCAGAAACGCGCTGGGGGGAACCCGCCGGCGCGCGGGCAAGTGGCCGAACTTCATGTCGACGGGCATGTCGGTATCGAGCGCGGCCTCACCCCGGCTGGCGCGGGCCACCAGTGCTGGCAAATTGTGATAGGCCTGCGGACCGACCACCACATCCACCTTGGCGCGGCGGATAATTTCGTCGCCTTCGGCCTGGGCAACGCAGCCGGCGACCGCGATCATGGGGTTGTCGCCGTGCTTACGCAGCCGGCCAATGTCGGAATAGACCTTCTCCGTCGCCTTTTCGCGGATGTGGCAGGTATTCAGAATGACAAGATCGGCCTGATACTGGTCGTCCGCCGCCGTCAGTCCCTGCGCCGTCATCAGTTCGGCCATCCGATCGCCATCATAGACGTTCATCTGGCACCCGAATGACTTGACGTGGAAAGTCTTTGGCGATGCTTTGGGAGGCGCGTTCATCGGCGGCGCTATAGCGAGCTGGGGCGGAGAGGTAAAATCGGCGCGGTTATTCGAGTGTGCCGACCATTGGCGCGGGTTCTGTATAGGCAACGCCGGGGGGGATGGTCGCCAGCGCGTCATGGCCGGGAAAGTCGCGCAGCTGTTTGCCCAAAATGCGTTCCAGCGCTTCGTGAATGCGCCGCCTGGCTTCCGCATTAATCGCCTTGCGGCCCGGAAAGTCGCGCGGGTTAAATGGCTCCAGAAAATGCACCGCGACCGGAAAACTGCCTTTGCGGCTCAGGATGCGAAACGCATTATCCTGGCCTTCCTCGACCCCGACCCACGCAATTTCCTGCGCCACCGGGCCGTAATCGAGCACCACCGGCTGCACCATGATTCCCGGCGGCGGCGGATCGAGCACGGCCAGCAGGCTTGGCTTGAACGGCAGCAGTGACTGGCCGTCAGTGGTGGTGCCTTCCGGAAAAATGGTGATCGCCCATGTCTCGGCAAGCGCATCCCGCAGCTGGTTGATCTGTTCGGCGACCCCCATGCGATCGGCGCGGCTGACAAAGACGGTGCGGTTCATCCGCGCCAGCCAGCCGATGATCGGCGCGGTCGCCAGTTCGGCCTTGGCAATAAAGGCGGTGCCGTTCGCGCTGGCGATGACCGGAATATCGAGCCAGCTGAGGTGGTTGGCGACGAAAAACACATCGCGCTTTAACGGGACCCCGATCGATCGGCGCCGCACGCCGCAAAGGCGGGTCGCAAGGTTCATGAAGATGCGCGGCCACGGCGAGGACAGCCGCATCAATCGCCAGAGCGAATGAAACGGCGCGCAGATCACGATCGCGCTGATCAGCGCAGCAACCCGGATAACGAAGCGGACCCAGCCGGCAGCGTCAGCCCTTGCGGTCAAGCGCAACGCCGTACAACTCCATGCGATGGTCGACGAGCCGGAAGCCGAGCCGTTCTGCGATCAGCTTTTGCAGTTGTTCAAGCTCGGGATCGACGAACTCGATGACCTTGCCGGTTTCGACGTCGATCAGATGATCATGATGTGCTTCGGGCGCGGGTTCATAGCGCGAGCGGCCATCACCGAAATCATGCCGGTCCAGAATGCCGGCTTCCTCGAACAGGCGCACCGTGCGGTAGACCGTGGCGATCGAGATGCCGGGATCAATCGCAGAGGCGCGCTCATATACTTTTTCGACATCAGGGTGATCGTCGGCATCGGACAGGACGCGGGCGATAACCCGGCGCTGATCGGTAATGCGCAAGCCCCGTTCGTTGCACAGCGCTTCAAGATCGATGGTGCGGGCCATACACCGGATGTAGCCGCTTCGCGCGCAATGATAAAGGGCGGCGATCGCGTTGACCGCCGCCTCCCATCATTCAGCGGGCGCGACGGCGCTTGGTGCCCAGGCCGATTTTCTTGGCAAGCGCCCGCCGGGTTTCGGCATAATTGGGCGCAACCATTGGATAGTCAGCCGGAAGATTCCACTTGGTACGATATTGTTCAGGCGTCATATTATAGTGTGTCATCAGATGGCGCTTGAGCATCTTCAACTTCTTGCCGTCTTCCAGACAAACAATATGATCTGGCTTAATCGACGAGCGAATTGATACAGCAGGTTCCTGCCTAATCTCAGGTTCTGGTACCGGTGTACCCAAATTGCTCAACGCCGCATGAACATTGTTGATCAGCACAGGCAGGTCAGAAACGGCCACGCTGTTGTTGCTGACATGTGCCGCAACAATATCTGCAGTCAACGTCATTAACGTTTCCTGCATTTCGGCTTGATTATCCATGAGTTTCCTCGACAATATAATATGACGCGCAAATACTTTGTGCGACCTGCTCTATTGACGTGAAAACTGAATTTCGCAAGCAATAAAAGACTAACACAAAGTGAAATTCACTTAATCGCTCTAGAGAAGGTAAGCGCATCAAACAATTGGCCGGTTGCCCCACGATAGTAACCGCGACGCTCTCCGATTTTTGCAAAGCCGGCATCTTGATATAGTTTAATCGCGTCATTTCCTGCACGTACTTCAAGATGAACACGTATGGCACCGTGCTCACGTCCCGTGCTGATTACAGCATTAACCAGTGCACGACCGACACCACGTCTGCGCGCATCGGGCATTGTTGCCAGCAACAGCAGTTCCACCTCATCCATCACTGTCCGGGCCATTGCGAAGCCCACGGCCTGACCGTTGACACGCGCGATGGTCAGGAAAACGCCCGGCATTGCCATGATGCCGAGGCATTGTCCGCGCGTCCATGCTTCACCAAATCGTGGATCGAACGCGCGCTGCATAATGGTATCAATAACCGGCAAGTCACTGGTCGTACCGCTGCACAGTTCGACTATGTTGAGCGTCGTGCTCATCGTGTCACCCCGCGTTCCGCCAGCGTCTTGGCATCCGGTGCCCGGCCGTAAATTGGTACCGGGGGCAACACCGCAAAGTCGGATGGAAGCAAAATCATATCGGCTGCGTTGGGCAAGGCATCAAACAGCTTTGCATCCGCGTCCAGCGCGCGAAGATGCCGCACGCCCGACCCAAAGGCAACATGCGTCCCAATGATCGCTAACGCCTCGGCAGGAAGGACCGACCGGATTGGCGTTTGTTCGGCAAGGGGGGCGAAAGTAAAGTCCTGCATAAAGACTTCGCCATGCCCGCCTTCCAGCACCACGGCAAGATTGCCCTCTGCCCGTCCGCGCGCAAAGGCCGCCGCCGCGATCAATGAGGTGCTGGTATATCCGGCGATTGTCGTACCCCAGCCCAGCGCCAGTCCCCGCGCGGCGGCAAGGCCAACCCGCACGCCGGTAAAGCTGCCCGGCCCGCAGTCGACCAGAATATGGTCTGCGCGGCCACCACCGGGCAGCGCGGCGATCATCGGCAACAGTCGTTCGGCGTGGCCGCGTCCGACAACATCATGTGTTGCCGCGACCACGGCGCCGTCATCGATCAGCGCCACCGAACAGGCCGATGTTGCGCAATCAATGACCAGCGTGCGCACCGCCGCCCCGCGTCACGCGATGCGGTTGAAACGGTCGAACGGCGGTCGCGGCAATCGCTCAAACACCGATGCCGGATCACCATAGCCAAGCGTCGAAATGAAGTTCGATTTCACACTGGGCTGGTCGGCAAAAAAGGCGGCGTCGACCTTGGCGTTGTCAAAACCCGACATCGGCCCGGTATCCAAGCCCAGGGCGCGCGCGGCAATGATAAAATAGGCGCCCTGAAGCGATGAATTGCGAAACGCCGAAACGTGCCTTGCCTCGGCACTGTGTTCAAACCAGGCTTTGGCGTTGGTGTGGGGGAATAATTCCGGCAGCAGCTCGTGAAAATTCTCGTCCATCCCGATCACGACCGAAACGGGTGCGGACATGATCTTTGGCGCGTTCGTGGCGCTTGTGCAGGCGGCGAGCTTTTCCTTGGCGGCATCGCTGACGCACCAGACCATCCGGGCGGGTAATTGATTGGCCGATGTCGGCCCCATCTTCATCAAATCCCAGATCGCCTGCAGGTCTGCGGTACTGACGGGCCGATCAGTGTAGCCGTTATAGCTGCGGGCGGTACGGAATATGGTATCGAGTGCCGCGTCGGACAGCTTCTCGGTCATGGCAGATCTCTTTATTAAACAGGGGGCAGGACGCGCCGTTTCAGACGGCGCGAACTTCGGTGACTTCGGGTACGTAATATTTCAGCAATTGCTCAATACCGTTTTTCAACGTCGCGGTTGATGACGGACACCCCGCGCAGGCGCCCTGCATGGTCAGGTACACCTTGCCCTGATCAAACCCCCGGTACACGATATCGCCGCCATCCCCGTTGACCGCAGGGCGGATACGCGTGGCGATCAAATCCTGGATCTGTTCGACAATGTCGGCATCCTCGGGATTTTCGGCAAACATCGGCGTATCGTCGGCAACCGCAATGTCGCTTGCCGAACCGGCGTGGAACAAGGGCATGCCGGCACTGAAATGGTCGAGCAAAATCGTGATCACATCGCCTTTCAGCAGCGACCATTCGATGCCCGGCGCGGCGGTGACGGAAATGAAATCGCGCCCGAAAAATACCCCTGTGACATCGCCAATGGCAAACAGGGCATCCGCCAGCGGCGACGAGGCGGCCGCTTCAGGCGTGGGAAAATCCCGTGTGCCAACATCCATGACGGTGCGACCCGGCAGGAATTTAACGGTCATAGGGTTCGGCGTGGATTCGGTTTCGATCAGCATTGCTGCCATGTGGGCGCGAATGGGGTCAGGATCAAGGCGCCAAAAACAAGTCGCGTACGCTCACAGAGCGCACGCGACCCGGCCGGTCAACCGTTAAGCTGTCCTAAGGCAGCTCAGTAAAGATATCGTGACACAGGCTTTCTTAACCTATGCCGAACGCCGGACGGGCAGCGACAATCCTGGTCAAAAAAATATCAATACCGGCTCACCATCACGGTCGGTATTTGGCGGCACCAATTACTGGCGGATCGCCGACAAGACCGCTAGGCTCGTGCCATGTTGATTTCTGTTCGCGCGCGTCGCCTTCGCCTGTCCATCGCTCTCATCCTTGGTCTGTTGATCCCGGCGCTATCGGTGCCGGCGATCGGACAGCGCGCTCCGCGCCAGAATCCGGGCGCGGTCGCGGGGAAATCGCCCCGCGCCAAACCGGTCGCGACGACCGCGCAATCCGCCACCAACCGGATGGCCGCCGACTCGGCTGTGGCGGCGCCTGCGCTGCCGTCCTTTGTCGGCAGCAAGGAACCCGGCTGGCTGTACAAAGGCAGCGACATCACGCCCGACCCGAAATGGTCGTTCGGGACGTTGCCCAATGGCGTTCGCTATGCGGTTCGGCGCAACGGCGTTCCGCCCGGGCAGGTCAGCGTCCGTGTCCGGATCGATGCCGGATCGCTGTTCGAAACCGACACCGAACGTGGCTTTGCGCATCTGATCGAGCATCTTTCTTTCCGGGGATCCGCCTATGTGCCCGATGGCGAGGCAAAACGCGTGTGGCAGCGCATGGGCACCACCTTTGGATCGGATACCAACGCCCAAACGACCCCGACCGAGACGGTCTACAAGCTCGATCTGCCCAGCGCGACCGAGTCCGGGCTGGATGAAAGCCTGAAAATCCTGGCGGGCATGATGGAAAAGCCCAACATTACCAGCGTGGCGCTGAACGCCGAGCGCCCGGTGGTTCTGGCCGAACAGCGCGAGCAGCCCGGCGCGCAGGTTCGCTTTGGCGATGCCGTCCGCCAGGCCTTTTACGCGGGCCAGCCGCTCGCCGATCGATCGCCCATCGGCAACATCAAGACGCTGGAAGCCGCGACCGCGGAGTCGGTCCGCGCCTTTCATGATCGCTGGTATCGCCCCGAAAGGGTGGTCGTGATCCTGTCGGGCGATGTCGACCCGGTCGTGATGGAACGCCTGATCCAAAAGAACTTTGTTGGTTGGAAGGGGGTTGGCGCGCCGCCTGCGGAGCCTGATCTGGGGGCGCCTGATCCCGCCCAGCCGGTCGCGCATATCTCGGTCGAGCCGACGATCCCGACGATCGTCACCTTTTCGGTGCTGCGGCCCTGGCAGTATCGTGACGACACGGTGATCTTCAACCAAAAGCGGCTGGTCGATCTGGTCGCGTTGCGCGTTATCAACCGGCGCCTGGAATCGCGGGCGCGGGCAGGGGGCAGTTATCTCCAGGCCAATGTCGGGCTGGACGATGTCGCCCGCAGCGCCAATGCGACAACCGTTGATATCATCCCCGTCGGCGATGATTGGCAAAGCGCGCTGCGCGATGTCCGTGCGGTGATTGCCGATGCCTCCGCCGCTGCCCCGTCACAAGCCGAAATCGACCGCGAGCTGAGCGAGTTCGATGCCGCGATGAAGAACGACGTCGATACCTCGGCGGCCGAAGCGGGCGCGAAGCAGGCCGATGACCTCGTCCAGGCACTTGATATCCGGGAAACGGTGACGAGTGCCGAAACCGCCTACCAGATTTTGCAGGATGCCCGCAGCAAGGGCATGTTCAATCCGACCGCGATGCTCGAATCAACGCGCCGTGTCTTGACGGGCGTGGCGAGCCGGGCATTGGTCAATCTGCATGCGCCCGACACCGCGGTCGAGGGCAAGCTCGCCGCAGCGTTGACCGCCGATGTATCGGGCCTGGCCAGCAAGCGGCTGCAGCAGCGCACCGTCGATTTCTCCAAGCTTCCACCGCTCGGCAAGCCTGGTGAGGTCGCCAGCCGCGGCGTGATTGGCGGCTTTGGCACCGAAAAGATCGTGTTCAACAACGGCGTCC
>JAIELC010000058.1 GCA_019753375.1 Sphingomonas sp. | reverse complement strand
CGCAGACGATGAAGCTGGCGCTGGCGCTTAATGTGCGATGCCGACCGGCTGGAATATTGCACGTCCTTCTGCCGGTTCATCACGTCCCAGATCGTGTCGGGTTCGCCACCATGCGGGTTCCACAGATGAACCGCGAACACCATCGAGCTATGGCGCGGATTATCATCGAACACCACTTCGACGGGGGTGTTCGACAAGATGCCGCCGTCCCAATAAAGATCGTCGTCAATCCGCACGGCCGGAAATGCCGGGGGCAGGGCGCCCGATGCCAGGATATGGCGCAGATCAAGGCTTTGGTCGCGGCTGTCAAAATAGGTCATTTCGCTGGTGCGGACATTGGATGCGCCAACGGTCAGGCGCATTGGGCCCTGATTGATCCGATCAAAGTCGACCAGTTCCTGCAATGTCTGCTTCAACGGCTCGACCGAATAATAGCCGGCGTTTTCGGGTCCCAGCGGCGCGTGCGGGCTGATAAACGCCGCCGGCATTGGCTGGAAAAAGCCGGGTACGCCGGTTGTGACCGCCAGCATGTTGCGGACCGCTGCCCCAAACCAGTTCGGTAGCTGGCTGCCCAGAAACCGGCCATGTTCAACGCGTTTCCAGAAGTCGCACAGCTTTTCGACCCTGTCGCTTCGCGGCGTCCCCGCGATCAGGGCCGCGTTGATCGCGCCAATCGACGTGCCGACAACCCAATCGGGTTCAATGCCGGCTTCGTGCAGCGCCTGATAGACCCCGACCTGATATGCGCCCAATGCGCCACCGCCTTGCAGGACCAGAACAGTTTGGCCCAGCTCGGCGATTTCTGTGCTCAGATCTTTCATCACATCACTCCTTTGGGGCGGGCTGCGCGGCCACGGGTCTCTGCCAGCTCTGCCAGGATACCCGTTGACGGCGGCACCACATTCTTCGTTTCATGCGGGCGCGGCCCGACATAACGGCAAATAGCGACCAGATCGGGCCGCAGTGGCACGCTGTGCGCCATCACTGCGCGGTCCAGCCGCCATCAACCGGAAGCGCAGCGCCGTTGATTGACGCGCCGCCCGCGCCGCACAGAAACGCTGTCAGCGCGCCGATTTCTTCGACCGTCGCGAATTTCTTGCTGGGCTGGGCGGCAAGCAACACGTCGCGAATGACGCTGTCACGATCCATCCCGCGCGCCCGCGCCGTGTCCGCGATCTGATTTTCGACCAACGGGGTCCAGACATAGCCGGGGCAGATCGCATTACAGGTCACGCCATGCGCCGCACCTTCGAGGGCAACCGTTCGGGTCAACCCCAGCACACCATGTTTTGCGGCGACATAGGCGCTTTTGAACGGTGATGCGACCAGCGCATGGGCAGAAGCAATATTGACGATGCGGCCATGGCCCGCCGCTTTCATCGGGCCAAAGGCCGCGCGAATGGTGTGAAAAGCGGCCGACAGATTCAGGGCAATGATCGCGTCCCATTTGGCGGGCGGGAAATCTTCGATCGGGCTGACGTGCTGAATGCCGGCATTGTTGACGAGAATGTCGACCCGGCCCAGCGCCGTTGCCGCGCGATCGACCAGCCCGGTCGCGCCATCGGGCTGCATCAGATCGGCGCCGTCAAAGACGACCCGCGAACCATGCGCCGCGATCAGGGCCTGCGCACCGGCAATGGTGGCCTGATCGCCCAGCCCGTTGATGACGATATCGGCCCCGGCCATTGCCAGTGCGTCGGCGACACCCAGGCCAATCCCGCTCGTCGATCCGGTGACAACCGCGACATGCCCGGCAAGGGGGCGGCGGTGGTCCTGCCGCACATCGGGGCGGGGTGGGGACGATGGCGTGGGGGCAGCTGGCGCTTGCATGGCATGGTTCCTTGGAGACGATGCCAAACAGGTGCCGGATGCGCTCGGTGATCTGAAATGCCGTTTCGGCATGGGTTCAATAAGCATAAGCAATTGGTGACCCGTCCGCGCACCCGATATCGTTGGATTTGTGCCGGGCTTGTTACGATTGGGCCGGTCAGATCTTCCATTCCCACCGAGGAGCAATAGCCATGATTACCAGATATTTCGGCGCCGGCAGCATCGCTTTGGCGATGTTCGCGGCAGCGGCCCCTGCGCATGCCGATGATTGTACGAAACCGGGTGCCAATCCGCTGACCGGTGCGCCAACGGCGCCAAAGGGCGTCACCGACACGGTCATCGGATCGGTCGATCTTGGCAAGGAAATCGGCGTTGATGGTCGCCAGCTCCGCACCCGGCGGCTTGTGGTTCAGCCGGGCGGGATTGTTCCGCTGCACTCGCATGTCGATCGCCCCGCGCTGATCTACACCGTCAGCGGGGCGATCACCGAACATCGCAGCAGCTGCATGGTGCCGATCGAGCACAAGGCGGGCAGCATCGCGCGCGAAGCCGACGGCATTTCGCATTACTGGATCAACCATGGCCGGGTTCCGGCAGTGTTGCTGAGTTCCGACGTCCATCACGGCAACTGAGAAACTTCGCGGCAGCACCATCCCCGCATTCTGCCGCCGAAGCGTGGCGCCCTGGCCGAACACCCCGGCGGCATTCAGGGCGCCACATAGCCGTACAGCGGGGATCGCCCGCGGATTCTAGCGGCCTGCCCGGATCTGGCTGCCGCATATCGCCGCCAGCAGCGCGCTCACCGCCGCCAGCTTCAACACGATGACGATGCGGGCCGCTCCGCCGCCGCCGCCGCCCAGGATGAACAGCGTTGTCGCCGGCGCCAGGACGCCGGGCAGGGTGTTCGTCAGGTTCATCAACCCCAACAGCGTCGCGCGACGGCTGCTTGTCGACAGCAGCTGGGCAACCAACGCGCTGTCGACCGCCAGAAACCCGGCCAGACCCGCCGCGAACAGGGCATAGGCAGCGATGATCGCCGGCCAGCTGGTGATCATGGCCAGCATCAGCATACTGACTGACACCATCCCCGCCGAAGAAACAAGCACCACCCCCCGCTTTTTTAGCCGGTCCGATACCCATCCCAAAATCAGTCCTCCGCCGACAGAGGCGCCAGTGAAAGTCAAGGAAAGGACCCCGACACCCGTTGCAACGTCGGTAGGGTTAGCCCCGGGGTTGGCCACATCGGCAACGTAGTAATAAAGATAGGGCAGGATCGTCGCTGCGGCGAACTGGACAAGCAGCCGAGATGTCCAGGCAAGTGCAAAATCACGTTTAAGGCTTCCCGGGGGTGCCACCTTTGGATCCGCGGTCGCAAGGGTTGATGCTGGATCATCTGGTTCAGACGGCGCAGGCCAATAGTGCAACAGCGGCGAGATCAGACCGGTTGCCACCAGGATGATCAGTGTAAGCTGCCACGCCGTGCCGATCGCTGGAAGCGCAACGAGCACCGACACTGCCAATGATCCGACCGGCAAGGCCAAACCGAGCCAACCGGCCATGCGCCCCTTTTTTGTATCGGGGACATAATCAACCAACAGAGCAACGAGCGGCGACAGCAATGCATTGAGCGCGAGCTGGAATGCCACCATCGCCAGCATCAGGCCGGCGAAAGATTTGGCCGCGCCGAAAGCCGCCAGCGTCGCGATAATGCCGAAAAGGCCGATACGGATAAGGCCGCGGCGGCTGCCGGTACGCTTGAATATCTGGTCGCTGAAATGCCCCGCGATAATGTTGCCAATGCCGGCCATTATGCCTCCGCCGACCAGCAGCCAGCTTAGGGCGCGTACTGCTCCCGCCGGAGCGATATCGTCGACGGTCGCAATCTTCTGCGGCAGGATAAGCGCCGCCAACGGGACAAAGGTTATGAAGGCGCCAAACATTGCCAGCACGTAGAGAAACGCAAAACTGCGCGACAATTTCTGTGCGGACATTAGCTGCTTGCGGGCGCTGTACTTTGGCGCTCGATCAGCTCGAACGGCAAGGCGAAGTCACCGGTTACGTCCTGCCCGTCGCGGGCCTGGATCAGTTTGATGCAAATCGTTTCTGCCAGTGCCGAAATTGGCTGGCGGATGGCGGTCAGCGGCGGGACGCTGAAGCGAACACCGGGGGTATCGTCAAAACTGACCACAGAAAGCGCATTTGGCACAGCAATACCCCGATCCGCGGCCACGTGTAGGACGGCGAAGGCCATTTCGTCGTTGCTGGCAATTATCGCGGTTGGTGGGTCGGGCTGGCGCAGGATGTTTTCCATCGCGACTGCGCCCGACGCGAACGAGAAATCGCCGTGCTGCACATCGCCGTCGCGCACCGCCAGGCCGGCCGCGCGCATCGCGTCGCCATAGCCGTGTTCGCGCGCGTCCGATGCCGCATAGCGCGCGCTGCCCGAGATAAAGCCAATCCGGCGGTGGCCGAGCGCGACGAGATGGCGGACCGCCGCCGCCGCCGCATCATGGTCGTTCATGAACACATTGATCCCATCGTCGTGGCGCGCCGACGATCCCATCCGGCCAAAGGCAATGCCCCGCCGGGTCAGCAGCGCCGCCAGCGCGGCATTTTCGCTATGCGGCGGGGTGAGGATAACGCCGTCGGGCCGCAGCGATGACAGCGCCCGGTCGAGCTGCCTGATCGCCTGATCGGGGACAACATCGACCAGTTCGAACAACAAATGATAGCCATGCGCTTCGCACGTCAGCATGCCGCCATGCAGCATCTGATCGACCCAGTCATTGCCGCGCCCGGCCCGCCAGTTTTCAATCGTGCGCGGGCGATCATTGATCGCGAGGATGAGATAGGAACGCCCCCCACCCATGCGCCGCGCCGCCTGATTGGGAACATAGCCAAGCTCTTCGATCGCGGCCAGGATGCGTTCGCGAACCTGCGGCTTGACGCTGGGGCCATTGTTGATGACCCGCGAAACAGTCTGGCGCGATACCCCGGCGGCCTTGGCGACATGGTTGATCGTGAGCGAGCCTTGCTTCGCCATGCCCAGGGAATTCCCGTCCTTTCGTGCCATCCAGCATCGCAACCCGGCCGCGCGGGCCGGTATTGGCCACGCTGCCAGTCCCCGCTGCCAGTCCCAGCCGCCAGCCCCAGCCGCCAGTCTCCGGCGCCGCCCGCCTCAATACTGCCTGCGCCTATGCTGCAACGCGACGCTCTGCTCAAGGGTAGTTTAAATCACCCTAGTTGGGACGGCGCGGGCAGCCGATCAATTTTCCGGCCACCGGTGCGACGCGGATGTCCGACACCGCCAGCGACAATTGGCCACTCGTCTCGATCACGAACGGGATGTCGATCGCGCGCCGCCTGGTCGCCGGGCCCAAGCAGCGCAGCGGGATCGACACGGTCTGCCATCCGCGCGGCGCCCTGGCGAGGGCGGCGGTCACATCGGTGCTGAACAGGTTGGTCGCGGCACCCGCCTGCGCCATCCCAATCCGCACGCGCCCGGTTGGTTTGGTCAGCACGCGCCAGTCGATCACCAACGCCTTGCCAGCGTCAGACAGGTCGAGCTTGCGCGCCGCGGCCACATCAAGCCGCGCCATCGCGCCGCCGCGCCATGTCATCACCCGTGCATCTTCCTGCCGATCGCGGTCAATGCCCCGTACCGTAATCACCCCGGTGCGGCTCTTGCCCGCATTGCTGCTGATTGTATCGGGCGCGCCGCCGCGCTCGCTCAGCCGGGTCGACCACGCCGCCGGCAATCCAGCACGACCGAGGATCGCCACGTTGCTGGTCGCGGTCGTGCCGGCCGGTGCGGCTTCGGACAATCGCCCAACGGTAACATGGTCGGTTGATTTCAACCCATAGCCGAACGGGAACAACGTCCCCGGATCTGCTGCCGCGCCAAGCTTGGGCGGCATCGGTCCGTTGGGCCAGCTGAACGACAGCGTCCCGCGAAATTCATGCGTCAGCGTCCCGTTCGGAGAACGAAACAGCATATCGGCAACGCCGCCGCCTTCGCTCCCCGGTAGGAAAGCCGCGACAAAGGCGTCGGCCATATTGAGTTCGGGATTGACCCATAATGGCCGCCCGGACAGGAATACCGCCACGACCGGCACGCCCGCCGCGCGCAGCCGCTGCATCATTTTGTAACTCTTGAAATCGTCATGATATTCAAGCGTTTCAATGTCGCCCATGAATTCGGCATAGGGCTTTTCGCCAAACACGACGATCGCGACATCGGGCTTGTCGGTAAAGCTGCCGTCCGGGGAAAGCACTGCGCTGCCGCCCGACGCCGTCACGGTGTCGGCGATGCCGTGATAAATCGATTGGGCGTGCGGAAAATCGGCATTGGTCAGATCGCCGCCACCCTGCCAGCTGATCGTCCAGCCGCCCGACTGCATCGCAATATTGTCTGCGCCATCGCCCGCGACGAGCACTTTCTGCCCCGGCTTCAGCGGCAGTACATTGCCGTTGTTCTTCAACAGCACCAGCGATTCGCGCACCGCCCGCCGCGCGAGCGCCCGGTGATCGGCGCTCGCCAGCAATGCCACCTTGCCCGCCAAGGGTCGCGACGATGGTTTGCCCTTGTCGAACAGCCCCGCCGCCAGCTTGACACGCAAGATGCGCCGCACCGCTTCGTCCAGCCGTGCCATGCTGATTTCGCCCGATTTGACCTGCGCGGTCGTCGCGGCCAGCAATCCTTTCCAGCTGTCGGGGGCCATGAAGATGTCGAGCCCGGCGTTGAACGCGGCAGCGCAGCTGTCGACCGAACAACCGGGCACCTGGCCATGGCCATTCCAGTCGCCAACCACCAGCCCCTTGAAGCCCAGATCATGGCGCAGATAACCGGTGAGCCACGGCTTGTTGCCATGCATCTTCACGCCATTGACGCTGGAAAATGATGCCATCACCGTTTCAACGCCCGATGCGATGGCGGGCCGATAGCCGGCAGCGTGGATCTGGCGCAGGTCGGCATCGGTGGCAACCGTGTCGCCCTGGTCCTTACCGCCGGTGCCGCCATCGCCCAGAAAATGCTTGGCGGTCGCGATGACCCTGTCCGGTCCCAGAAAATCGGGGGTGCCCGGTGTGCCCTGCAACCCTTCAACCATCGCCCCGGCCATTGCCGCGACCACATCGGGGTTTTCGGAATAGCTTTCATAGGTGCGGCCCCAACGCGGATCGCGCACCACGGCCAGCGTCGGGGCAAAGGTCCAGTCGATTCCGGTGACCGCGATTTCAACCGCGGTGGCGGCACCAATGTCGCGGATCAGCGCGGGATCGCGCGTGGCCCCCAGCCCGATATTGTGCGGGAACAAGGTGGCACCGACGATATTATTATGGCCGTGCAGCGCGTCGATCGCCCACATCGGGGGGATTGGCTGCCGGCCGTCGGCGCGCGGCGCCATCGCCGCGTTCCAGTTGGCGTCGGCCAGCGCCAGCCATCGTTCGGGTGGGGCGCGTTCATCTCCGCCCGGCCCGGAATTGCCGCCGCTCAGATAGCTGCCAAATCGAAACTGCGCCATGTCGGCGACCGTGAAACTGGCGGTGTCGGGCTGGATGACCTGTTCGACTTTTTGATCGAGCGACATGCCGGCCAGGATGGCCTCAACCCGGCGATCGATGGTGTCGGCAGCATTTGTTGCCTGCGCCTGCGCGCGATCTGCCAGCATCGGCGCCGCCAGCCCTGCCAGACTGCACGTTGCCAATATGCCGATCGCAAGCCGGCGCATCAGGATGGACTTGGACCAGCGACGCATCACGACCCCGGCTTTTGATAAACGCGGACATAGTCGACTTCCATCCGCGCGGGAAAGGCATCGGGAGAGATCCCCTTTACGCCACCCCAATCGCCGCCAATCGCGATATTGAGCAGGAGATGAAACGGGCCGTCAAACGGCCAGTCGGCGCGTTTCAGACTGGGGCGTTTCAGGCTGAAGCCGCGTTGGTCATCGACCCCCATGATAATCAAGGTCGGGGTCCAGCGCAGCTGGTAGCGGTGCATTTCGGTACAGGCGGTCGCCACCGTCTTTGCCGCCGTGCTTTCGGTGTGGAGGATGAAGTTGGCATTTTTGGTATGCAGGGAAAAATGGACCTTGCCGGGGTCGTAGCCGACATGTTCCATGATATCGATTTCGCCGCTGTCGGGCCACGGCGTCTGCTTGTCATCGGCCAGCATCCAGATGGCGGGCCAGGTACCAACGCCACAGGGAAGCTTGGCCCGCACTTCGACCGCGCCATAGGTCCAGCTCGCCTTGCCCAGCGTGCGCAACCGCGCCGAGCTATATTGTTGCTTACCCCAATCGGGGAGGTTGGCGATCGCGGCCGCGTCGGCGCGCGCTTCGATGATCAGATTGCCATTGTCGACCCGGGCATTTTCTGCGCGGTGATCGGCATAATATTGCTTTTCATTGTTGAACCAGCCGCCCCGATTATGTTCGGTATCATAGGCCCATTTGCTGTCATCGGGCAGCCCGTCCTTGTCGAATTCGTCGGCCCAGACCAGGCTATAATCGGCCGGGATCATCGATTCAGGCGCGGCAAATGCCCGCGACCCACCCGTGGCCAGCAATGCCATCGCAATGGCGGCGGTTGAGAGCATCCGGTGCAATTGCGTCTCCTTGGCCGGCTTGTCCGGCACCGCAAGAAAATGGGGCCGCCCCGACAAAAGGGCGACCCCGGCAGATATCAGAACTGAACGCGCACGCGCCCGCCAAAGATCCGCGGATTGGTAAAGAAGCGCGTGTTGTTGAACTGGTTGACCAGCAGGCCGGCAGCGACCGTGTTGTCGAACACGTTGTTCACATAGCCTTCAATCCGAAGGTTATCGTGCGTGTAGCCGACCGCCATGTTGACCAGCGCATAGGATGGAATGCGGTCGTTCAACGTATCGCGAGGTCCGCTGACCGGATCGGGATTGAAGTCGATCGAATTGAAGATCGTCGCAAAACTTGACGACCGCCACGACACGCTGACCAGCCCGTCGAGCGTTCCCCCCAATGGCCCGCCCACCGGAATGATCTTGGCCAGCGAGGCGTTGATCTGGAAGCGCGGCGAATAGGGCAGCCGGCGCCCGGTGATCGGACGCGCCTGCGAATCGACGTTACCAGCCACATCGGCCTGAAAGCGGAAATCCTGAACCGGCGCGGCATCCTTGACGCGGCCTTCCAGCCACAG
>JAIELC010000145.1 GCA_019753375.1 Sphingomonas sp. | reverse complement strand
GATGGACCCAAGGGCATTTCGTGCCTGGTGATCGAAAAGGACATGCCCGGCGTCAGCTTCGGGGCCAATGAACGCAAGCTGGGCTGGCACTCGCAGCCGACGGCGCAGGTGATTTTCGATGGCGTTCGCGTACCGGTGGCCAATCGGGTTGGCGCGGAAGGCGAAGGATTCCGCATCGCGATGATGGGCCTCGATGGCGGGCGGCTGAACATCGGCGCCTGCTCGCTGGGCGGGGCACAGCGCTGCCTGGACGAGGCGATTGCCTATACCCGCGACCGGAAGCAATTCGGGACCGCGATCAGCGATTTTCAGAACACCCAGTTCATGCTCGCCGACATGGCGACCGAGCTGGAGGCGGCCCGTTCGCTGCTGTATCTTGCGGCCGCCAAGGTGAGCGCCAACGCGCCGGACAAGACGAAATTCGCCGCGATGGCCAAAAGGCTGGCGACCGATACGGGGTCGAGCGTGGTCGATCGCGCGTTGCAGCTGCATGGTGGCTATGGCTATCTGATGGATTATCCGATCGAACGTTTCTGGCGCGACCTGCGCGTCCATTCGATCCTTGAAGGGACCAATCAGGTGATGCGGATGATCGTCGGCCGCGAGCTGACGCGCCAGTGACGCCTGATGTCCTGACCTTTGTCGACGGCAAGGCGGGCCGCATCCGGCTCAACCGGCCCAAGGCAATCCATGCGCTTACCACCGCGATGTGCGCCGCCATGCTTGAGGCACTCGCGGCGTGGGAGGATGATCCCGGGGTCGAGCTGGTGCTGATCGACCATGCCGAAGGCAGGGGCTTTTGCGCGGGCGGCGACATCCGCATGCTCGCCGAAAGCGGCGCGAAGGACGCGGTCGAGGCGCGGCAATTCTTCCACACCGAGTACCGGATGAACCACCGGCTGTTTAGCTATCCCAAGCCCGTCGTCGCGTTCATGGACGGGATCACGATGGGCGGCGGCGTCGGCATCAGCCAGCCGGCGACCTTCCGGGTCGCGACCGAACATACCCGCCTTGCCATGCCGGAAACGGGCATCGGGCTATTCCCCGACGTCGGTGGCGGCTGGTATCTGTCAAGGCTGCCCGGGCGGGTCGGGCAATTCATGGCATTGACCGGCTACCGCGCCGATGGGGCCGATTGCCTGACGCTGGGCCTCGCCACCCATTATCTGCCCAGCGAGCGGCTGGACGAGGTCAAGGCCGCCCTGGCAGCGGGCGCGGATGATCTGCATGCGGCGATCAAGGCATTTGGCGTCGGTGCGCCGATCGCGCGGATCGTTGAACAGCGCGGTGCGATTGATCGCCTGTTCGCGTCAGACCGGCTGGAGGATGTCCTGTCGGCGCTCGCCGCCGATCAGGGCGACTGGGCGCGCGCGCAGCGCGATTTGCTGGCAACCAAATCTCCGCAGACGATGAAAGTGTCGCTCCGTTTGCTGGCCGAGGGCGCAACCATGCCCGATTTCGCCAGCGAGATGCGTCAGGAATATGCGGTCGGGTACCGCGTCGTCACGCGGCATGACTTTATCGAAGGCGTGCGGGCCGTCATCATCGACAAGGACAACGCGCCCCAATGGAATCCCGCGACAGCCGACGCCGTAACCGACGCGCTGATCGACGAGATATTTGCGCCTTTGCCCGAAGGAGAGGCGTGGACGCCGCACGATTGATAACCCTCCCGCGTCATTCCTGGCGATCGTCAGGGTCCCGCACCTTTTGAGTGGCGAGATGAAGCGGGTCCCCCCTGCGTCAAGCCCGGGAAGCCGAAAGAGAGAAAATGATGCCCGACTATCAAACAATCCTGACCGAGCAACACGGCGCGGTCACGCTCGTTACGCTCAACCGCCCCCAGGCGCTCAATGCGCTCAACGCGCAGGTGCTGGCCGAGCTGATCGACGCGTTTGCCGCCTATGACGCGGATCCTGCGCAGCGTTGTCTGGTCCTGACGGGGTCTGAAAAGGCATTTGCGGCGGGCGCGGACATCAAGGAAATGTCGGATCAGGGCTTTGCCGACATGTTCGGCAGCAATTTCTTTGCCGGGTGGGAACGCGTTACGGCGACGCGCAAACCGTGGATCGCCGCGGTGGCCGGCTATGCGCTGGGCGGTGGCTGCGAAGTTGCAATGATGGCCGATTTCATCATCGCTGGCGACAATGCCAAATTCGGCCAACCCGAAATCAAGCTGGGCGTCTCGCCGGGCATGGGCGGGTCGCAGCGTCTGACGCGGGCGATTGGCAAGGCCAAGGCGATGGAAATGTGCCTGACCGGCCGGATGATGGACGCGGCCGAAGCCGAACGCGCCGGCCTGGTCGCGCGGGTCGTTCCCGCCGCCGATCTGGTGACAGAAGCCCTGAAAACCGCCACCGCCATCGCCGCGATGCCGCCGCTTGCCACCATCGCCAACAAGGAAATGGTCAACGCGGCGTTCGAGACCGGGCTGGCCCAGGGCATCCTTTTCGAGCGCCGATTGTTCCACGGATTGTTCGGCACCGCTGATCAAAAGGAAGGCATGGCCGCGTTTGTCGAAAAGCGGCCTGGCAACTGGACGGGAAAATAACATGACCGCAATCGCGTTTATCGGCCTGGGCAATATGGGCGGCGGCATGGCGGCCAATCTTGCAAAGGCAGGGCATGATGTTCGCGCCTTTGATCTGTCGGCAGCGGCGCTCGACAAGGCGAAGGCGGCGGGATGTCTGTCCGCCGAAAGCGCAAGCGCCGCCGTGGCGGGTGCAGAAGTTGTGGTGACGATGCTGCCCGCGGGGCAGCATGTCGAAAGCGTCTATGCCGATGCCTTGTTTGCGGCGGCGACCCCGGGCACGCTGCTGATCGATTGCTCGACGATCGATGTTGCAACCGCCAAACGGGTGGCCGACGCGGCGGCGATCAAAGGGTTGGTGGCGGTGGATGCCCCGGTTTCGGGCGGGATTGCGGCCGCCAATGCGGGCACCCTGACCTTCATGGTCGGCGGCAGCGATGAGGCGTTTGCGCGCGCCGAGCCGATCCTGTCGGCCATGGGCAAGGCGGTGATCCATGCCGGCGACAATGGTGCCGGGCAGGCCGCCAAGATCTGCAACAATATGCTCCTCGGCGCGGAAATGATCGCCACCTGCGAAGCGTTTCTGCTCGCCGAAAAGCTGGGGCTCGATCCGCAACGCTTTTACGATATCAGCTCGGTGTCGTCGGGCCAGAGCTGGTCGATGACAAGCTATTGCCCGGTACCCGGGGTTGGCCCGGAAACGCCGGCCGATCGCGACTATCAGGGCGGTTTCGCGGTCGCGCTGATGCTGAAGGACCTGAAGCTGGCGCATGAAGCGGCGATCACGGCAGGCGCGCAGACGCCGATGGGCACCCGCGCCGTCGAACTCTATCAGCAATTCGCCGACCAGGGGCATGGCGCGCTGGACTTTTCGGGCATCATCCGGATGCTCGGCGATCGCTGAGCGCGCAGCCACCTGGCCAGTCGCCCCAGCGCGGATCGCTTGCCGCCACCGGAAATCACGCTAATCCTGCTGCAAAGAAAAAAGGGGGAGGTCGTGATGGCAACGAGTGTGGCGGCGGAACAGGTTGAAAATCTGAGCCGCAAGGAAGTTCAGCTCGTCATTGCCGCGTCCTCGCTCGGCACGATTTTCGAATGGTATGATTTTTTCATCTACGGCACGCTGGCCGCCAGCGGAATCATCGGCCGCACCTTTTTCCCCACCGACAATGAAATGGTGCAGACCCTGCTCGCCTGGGCGGGCTTTGCGGTTGGCTTCGGGTTTCGGCCGCTTGGGGCGGTCCTGTTTGGCTATCTGGGCGACCGGCTGGGCCGCAAATACACGTTCCTCGTCACCATCACCCTGATGGGCCTCGCCACGGCGGGGGTAGGCCTGGTGCCATCGGCGGCGACCATCGGCCTGACCGCCCCGATCATCATCATCATGCTCCGCATCATGCAGGGGCTGGCGCTGGGCGGCGAATATGGCGGGGCGGCGATCTATGTGGCTGAACATTCGCCGCGCGGCCGCAGCGGGTATTTTACCAGCTTCATCCAGGCCAGTGTGGCGGGGGGCTTCATCCTGTCGCTGGCGGTCGTGCTGGTGACCAAGCGCGCGGTTGACCCGGCGGTATGGGAAGCCTGGGCCTGGCGGCTGCCGTTCCTGTTTTCGTTGCTGCTCCTTGCCGTCTCGCTGTGGATGCGGCTCAAATTGTCTGAAAGCCCGGTTTTCAGGGAGATGAAGGCGGCCGGAGAGACCGCGGCCAACCCGTTCATCGAAAGCTTTACCTATCCCGGCAATTTGCGGCGGTTGTTTGTGGCGCTGTTCGGCATTGCCGCCGGGTTGACCGTGATCTGGTACACCGCGATGTTCAGCGTCCTGTCGTTTTTGCAGGCGACGATGCGGGTGGAGGAAACCACGGCGCAGCTGATCGTCGGGGTCGGGGCCGCGACCGGGCTTTTCTGGTTTGTTTTTTTCGGCTGGCTGTCCGACCGGATCGGCCGCAAGATATTGATCGTGCTCGGCTATGCCTTGACACTGTTCATGCTGTTTCCGATTTTCTGGGTCATCGGCAATGCGGCAAACCCCGAGCTTGCCCGCGCCGCCGAACGCGCGCCGGTCGTCGTGTCGGGACCCGATTGCCATTATGATGTGTTTGCAAAGCTCCAGACCGACGATTGTTCGCGATTGCTCGACTATTTTTCGAAAAAGGGCGTGGCCTATTCAACGGTACCGGCGCCCGCCACGGTGGTGACGATTGGCGGCATCACCGCCGACGATACGAGCCCCGGCGCGCTGGACGCGTTGCTCGCCGCCAACGGATATTCGCTGGACAAGGTTGTTCCCGGGCCGCGCCGCATCGTGCTGTTGCTGGCCGCGATTGTCGCGCTCAGCGCGCTGGCCGGGATTACTTATGGGCCGGTCGCGGCCTTGCTGGCGGAAATGTTCCCGCCGCGCATCCGCTATAGCTCAATGTCGATCCCCTATCATATCGGCACCGGCTATTTCGGGGGATTTCTGCCGTTCATCAGCCAGTTCATCGTCGTCAAATCGGGTAATCCCTATGGCGGGCTTTGGTACACCGAAGCGGTGGTGGCGATGGCGTTGATTGTCACGCTGCTGGGCCTGAAGGAACCCGCAAGGCGCGCCGCGCCTTAAGGCAGGACTGGTGCGATCGTCGCGGCGCCGCTAACCCGACACCATGATAGCCAGCCACCTGCGCCTTCGGATCGATGGCGATGCCCTTGCTGCCAATTGGCGCGACCTGGACCGGATGAGCGGCAGCGCGGCGTGCGGTGCGGCGGTCAAGGCCAATGGCTATGGCCTGGGCGCATTCACAGTGGCCCGGCGACTGGCCGAGGCAGGGTGCCGCGACTTTTATGTCGCCACCTGGGCAGAGGCGGCGGAGCTTGCCCCCCTTGGTCTCCGCGTGACGGTGCTGCACGGCGTGTTTGACAGCGACATGCCGGCGGCGATGGCCGGCTATGCCCGCCCCGCCTTGAACAGTGCCGCCCAGATTGCGCGCTGGCGGGCCGCGGGCGGCGGCGCCTGCGATATCATGGTCGATACCGGGATGAACCGGCTGGGGATTTCCCCCGCCGATGTCGCAGAGGGCATGGTCGACGGCCTCGCGATCGAGACGCTGATGAGCCATCTGGCCTGCGCCGACGAGGACGTGCCGATGAACGCACGCCAGCTGGCGGCGTTTGGGGCGCTGCGCGGACGCACGACCGCGCGGCGGATGAGCCTCGCTAATTCCGCTGGCATTGCGCTGGGCAGCGATTACGCCTTTGATCTGACCCGGCCGGGCCTTGCGCTTTACGGCGGGGTGCCGCGCGCCGAACTCGCCGGCATGCGGCAAGTCGCCTTTCCGGAAGCGCAGGTGATCGTGCGCCGGACGGTCGGGGCGGGCGAGACGATCGGCTATAATGCGACGTCTGTTGCCGAGCGCGATATGGAGATCGCAATCATCCATCTCGGCTATGCCGATGGCTATTGGCGGGGCTTTTCCAATCGCGGGATGGCGCTGGCAGATGGTGCGGCGCTCCCCGTGCTGGGGCGCGTCTCAATGGATCTGACGGCCATCGATGCGTCAGGGTGCCCGAGTCTCCAGGAAGGGGATTGGGTAACGATGGACTTCGCGCTCCCGCCCGCCGCCCGCCAGAGCGGCCTGTCGCAATACGAACTGCTGACGGGGCTGGGGACACGGTGGACGCGGATTCCGTCAGCCTAGTTCAAGCGTTTGCAAATATGTCGGCGTTCCCGCGATCAACTGCGATTTGCTTTGATCGGCTTTGTCCAAGCCCAATTAGCGGACGCGCCCTTAGGACCAGCCTGATTCAAACGAAGGCGTACGCCGAAGATAGAATTACATTACCCAGAGCAATGGCTTTTCGGTATCGAATTTCGAAGCAAGCGGCGGGCATAGAACAAAAAAAGGGCCAGCTTGTTAGCCGGCCCTTTAAAGCTAGGCTGAATTTTTAAAACTTGGCGGTGAATCCCGCATAAAGTCGGCGTCCGATATTATCGAAAATAGCAGTACCGCCACCGATGCCGGTTGAACCGAGCGGTGGAAGCTGATTGGCCAAGTTGTCTACGCCAACATAGAACTGCGACCCCTTCCCAACTTTAACCCCTGCACGGAGGTTCATATAAACCACCGCCGGATAGTAAGCTGGCGTTGAGAAATCAGCATTCTCCGGGGCACGCCCTTGGAAGCTGTTCAAGGCCTCATAAGTACCTACCGACTGGCGTCCAATATAACGCAACTGATAATTAACAAAAACATGTTCGCTAGTTACGTCGATGTTCCAGTTGAATTGATCCCTTGGATCACCAACCTCTCCGATGAACGTGTTACCAAAGCCAGGCTGAGTTGGATCGAGGAACGACGTGTTTTCAAACACGTGCGTATAGATAATGCTCGTTGAAATCTTCGCCGTGCCTCCCAGCTTGTGCGAATAATTCAGCTCAGCATCGATACCTCTTGTACGGAGGCCAGCATAGTTCAACGGAATTGAAAGCAGACTGCCTTCGACAATCCGATATGGATCAGTCGCCGCAGCGCCACTGCGTTGAAACAACGAACAAAACTGATTTACGGTTGTCGGCGAGTCATAGCACGCATTAACGATCGCTTGAGCCGATGGCGAAGTAATCACGTCCTTCACGTTGATGTCATAGTAATCAACCGAGGCCGTCAATCCCGGGATCCAGCGAGGTTCAAGCACAAGACCATACGTGTATGAGTCTGATACTTCCGGACGCAGACCGGCACCACCGCCCGCGATATTGCCACCGCTAACAAATTCCAACGACTGGGCGTAAATATAATTGAACGTATTCGGGATGCCGGCGCCATTCCGGCAGTTGTTTACACGAAATTGTGAACCGCTGTTGATGTTGTTCAACGCGCATGGATCTGTAAACGCACCTGCGAAGTTCTGCGAGGCCGGGAAATACAAATCAGACAGATTTGGCGCACGTACTGAACGCGAATAGGCAAAACGGAACCGAACATCCTGCACCGGGGCGTAGTCTATCCCACCATTATATGCCCATACCGATCCTGCCGACCCTGCGTAGGACGAGAACCGCGCGGCCCCACTGATGGTCAGTTCTTTCGCAAACGGCAAATCTTTCAGGATCGGCGCGCGAATTTCCCCGTAACCTTCAGCAACCTCAAAGGTTGGACCCGAAAAGTCTGCGATTGAATTGTAGAAGGTATATCCAGCAGATACCAACGGATCCTGAGTATACCCAACATTCTCTCGGCGATATTCAAACCCGGCCGCGAAGCCAACGGGGCCACCCGGCAATTTGAAGAAATGCTCGGTATCACCTGACACAAACCCCGTCGCATCGAACTGCTTGATATGCGAACGGCTTACCGTGTCCTGCAAAACATAGTTCTTCGCGGCTTGAGATATATTTCCCTCGCCGAACGGGTTGATAGGCTGGCAAGCTGCAATATCCGCAGCCAGACGAGCCGGGTTTCCACCAAAATCAGCCCCAGCGCGAGTAGGATCAACCTGCGAACCGCAAACAATTTGCCCGCTGCTATTCCGGATCGCATCGATCCCAAGCAAGAACCGCTGAATATTAAGGTTGCCCTTGATTGTGGTGCTCTCTCTAAACTCCCCATAATTCGCCGAAATTTCGTAGCGAAGCGAATCCGAAATCGTTCCTTTCGCACCCACAACAATTCGATAGGTATCGCGTGTCGAATCTTCAGTCCGCGATCCAAGATCAGTCAGATTCCTGCGTAATACCAAGCGCGTGGCTCCCGTTGCGGGCGCCAGACCCGCAGCTGCTCGGGCCGCTTGAATTACACCTTGTGCTTGTGCGGAAAGATAAGGATTGTCGAACCTGGGGCGCTCATAAAAGGCGTCCAGTGTCGACCCAGTAAAGAAAGCTGGTCCTGAGCCACCTTGTCCAAATGCCTCGGTCCGAACGAACTTTGCTTCGACGAATGGCTTGAAGAGCTCAGAAACGTCGAAATGCCCGATCAGATTCAGTGCATAGCGCTGCGTACCAGGCTGCAACTGGATCAGGGTGCCTTCTCGACGTGTATTGCCGTTGCCGCCGATAAACGCGCCGCCAGGTGTCGCCGTCGCTGTGGTATTATTAGCAATCGACGATAATCCGACGCGCGTACCCGTCTGGGGTACCAAGTTGCCATTGCTGTCGAAGATATAATTGCACGTGAATGGGCGACCTACGAAACTGCCTTGGGTCTGGTTATCGCGACCGCATAGGCCAGTCGGGCTCGCAAAGGCAATCAGGCCACCACTATTGATTGTGGCCGATCGAATATCCTGGAACAAAATATTGTCCGGATTTCCGTCTGAGCCATTTACAACATTGGTATCGAAAGCCTCGGTATCAACGGCAACAAAACCGTTGTTGCGTGATGCATAATCTCGCTCGGAAGCATAAAGCGTATTCTGTCGAGCGAATTCAAAGTTCAGTGCGACATTGCCGCGCCCATCAGCAAAATTCTTACCAGCAAGGCCCGATACAAAATCGGAGCCCGCGTCGCCATA
>JAIELC010000046.1 GCA_019753375.1 Sphingomonas sp. | reverse complement strand
GCTTCAACCTGTCGCGCATCCAGCATGCGCCGAATCCGGGCCAGCCGATCGGCGGGGCGGGGTGACGGTGTGCCTTCCTTGCGGATGATGATCAGGCTGTTCAGTTCGCGGCGAAAGCTCGGCCACCAGCCGGCGCTCGTGCCCCCGGTGATCAGCTGCGGCGCGATGGTATCAAGACCGAGCCGCAGATCCTCGACGGTTACCGGCTTGCGCGACGCATCGATAATGGTCACCACCGCGCGGGGCTGGATGCCCCCGAACCGGCTGCGCAACTGGCCTTCAAGATAGCCCAGGCTCAACCCGCGATCGATCGCGCGACGGGCGGAAAAGGCGATCAGCAGCGCTTCGGCACGGCCCGCATTGCTCGCGGCGGTCTGCGAGTCGCGATCAACTGTATTGGCGCGCGATTCCAGCCCGCTCAATCGCCCCGACAGCACGTTCAACCGCGCTTCCAGTGCCTGGGCATCGGGCGAGCGCGGCGCCGAATCGGATTCGGGTGGCGGCACGAACATCGCCGCGATCCCGCTTGGCGTCGGGCGCTGGCCATTGGCGTCGGCCGGTGCGGCTGCAACCCATCCGGCATAATAGCGGACAAGGGCCACCGTCACGACCACCCCCATCACAAAGGCCAGGCCGGCAAGCAGCAAAATAGTGCGCATGCTCGTCCGACGCGCGGGAGTAGAAAACGAGGTGGGATCGCTGGCCATGGCCCCTTATCATCGCCGCTCGGCGGGCGGTCAATCGGCGAGACGTGCGGCCGCGTCGATCAGCGCCGCGTCGGATGGCGTTTGGGCGGTCTCCAGCCTGTCCCAGCCGATCCCGGCGGCGTCGGCGACGGCCGGGCTTATCGCGGCCACGCGCAGCGCCCGCCGATCCAGCCCTGCCTGCGCGACCGCACCGCCAAGGCGCACTGCGGCCCGGGCCGAATGCAGCAGTGCCACCGTGCCGGCCAGCTGCCGGAGCCGGTCAACGTCGATCTCGATCGGATCGCTGCCATAAACGGCGATCGTTTGTCGGATGATTCCGCCGGTCCCGACCGCCGCTTCCCTTCCCCCCAGATGCAGCGCGTTGCGGATTCCCTGTGCGGCGGCCAGATCGATCAATGCCGCGGCATCGCTGTCCCCGGTTGCGCGCACATCAAGGCCAGCCATCCGGGCGGCTGCCGCCGTTGCGGCACCGACTGCGAAGACGGGCAAGGCGCGCAACGTCATCAATAAAGGTCCGGCGTGGCGAATCGTGTTGGCGCTGGTGAAGATCAGTGCGTCCAGACCGGCCGTATCGGGGCAGGTCCAGGCAAGCGGCGCGATACCGAACAGCGGCAGGCAGAGTGGCGTCAGCCCGCGCTCGCTGATCCGGGCGGCGGTTTGCGCATTGCCCGGCTCTGGCCGCAGCACGGCGACCGGCCGGCTCACGCGTGGAACAATGCCCGTACAGGCTCTGGCGCGCGCGCGATCAGATCGTCTGCCAGCGCCTTTACCGTCATGACGTCATTTCCATCAGATCGGGCATGGCCGACAACATGATCAGCCCCATTTTCCGAGAAAAGCTCTGCCCGGATCGACAGAATGCCACCGTCGAGCGTGGCCAGCGCGGCAATTGGCGAATGGCAATCGCCCTCAATCGCGGCCAGCAAGGCGCGTTCGGCCATCACACAGCGAAATGTCGCGGCATCGCTGATCGCGCCGACCAGATCGCGCGTGGCCCGGTCATCGGTGCGCGCTTCGATCCCGACCGCGCCCTGTGCCGGGGCTGGCAGCATGACGTCAATCGGCACCGCCGCGCCGACATCGCCGCGCCCCAGCCGGTCGAGCCCGGCGGCGGCCAGCAACGTGGCATCGATATCGCCCGAAGCAACTTTGGCGAGCCGCGTATCGACATTGCCGCGCAGCAGCGTGATCGCCAGGTCGGGGCGCAACCGCTGCAATTGCGCGGCGCGGCGCGGCGAGCTGGTACCGATGGTGGCGCCGTGCGGCAAAGTATCTATGCTGTCCGCCCCGATCAGCCGATCGCGGACATCGGCGCGCGGCAGCATCGCCGATATCGTGATCGCGGCCGGACGGATCGTCTCCACGTCCTTCATCGAATGGACGGCAATATCGATTTCCTTTGCCAGGATCGCGCGGTCAAGCTCCTTGGTCCACAGCGCCTTGCCGCCGATTTCGGCGAGCGCCCGGTCCTGCACCTTGTCGCCGGTGGTCTTGATGATGACGATGGCGATCGCATCGTCACCCCAGCCATGCGCCGTACACAGCGCGGCCCGGACCATCCTGGCCTGGGTGAGCGCGAGCGGAGAACCACGGGTGCCAAGGCGGAGCAGCGGAGCAGAAGTCGTCTGGGTCATGGCTTGTGCTAGCGCGCAGGAGGACTAGAGAGCAAGCCATGGCCCTAATCCTTGGTCTTGAATCAAGCTGCGACGAAACCGCCGCCGCCTTGGTGACGAGCGACCGCGTGGTGCGCGCGCACCGGCTGGCGGGGCAGGAAGCCGCGCATCGTCCCTATGGCGGGGTGGTGCCCGAAATCGCCGCCCGCGCGCATGTCGAAGCGCTGATCCCGCTGGTGGAGGGCGCGCTCGCCGACGCCGGGGTCAGCTTGTCACAGGTCGATGCGATTGCCGCAACCGCCGGACCGGGACTGATTGGCGGCGTCATGGTTGGGCTGGTGACCGGCAAGGCCCTCGCGCATGCGGTGGGCAAGCCGCTGATCGCGGTCAATCACCTCGAAGGGCATGCGCTGTCGCCGCGGCTGGCCGATCCCGACCTGGCCTTTCCCTATCTGCTGCTGCTGGTCTCGGGCGGGCATTGCCAGTTGCTGCTGGTGCAAGGCGTCGGCCGGTATCGACGCCTGGCGACCACGATCGACGATGCCGCTGGCGAGGCGTTTGACAAGACCGCCAAGCTGCTCGGGCTGGGTTTCCCCGGTGGCCCCGCGGTTGAACGTGCCGCCGCGTCGGGTAATCCCCGTGCGGTGCCGCTGCCCCGGCCGCTGGTGGGGTCGGGGGAGCCGCATTTTTCCTTCGCCGGGCTGAAAAGCGCGGTGGCGCGCGCGGTCGGCAGCGCGTCGGTGGACGATCTGGCGGCGTCTTTCCAGCAGGCAGTGGTCGATTGCCTGATCGACCGGACGCGGATTGCGCTTGGAGCCGCGCTGGATGCGGCGGAACCGCCCACCGCGCTGGTCGTCGCGGGCGGGGTGGCGGCCAATCAGGCGGTTCGCGGCGCGCTCCAGCGTCTGGCGGGGGATCACGGCCTGCGCTTCGTCGCACCGCCGCTGTGGCTGTGTACCGATAATGCCGCCATGATTGGCTGGGCGGGGGCCGAACGGCTCACGGCGGGGTTGACCGACGGGCTTGATTTCCCCGCGCGCCCGCGCTGGCCGCTCGATCCCGCCGCAGAATCGGTGCGCGGTGCCGGAGTAAAAGCATGAAAATAGGCGTTATTGGCGGGGGTGCCTGGGGGACTGCGCTAGCCCAGGTCGCGGCAGCGGGCGGCGACCCGGTCACGCTATGGGCGCGCGAGCCCGAGGTTGTCCGCGCGATCAATGACGATCACCGCAATCCCCTGTTTCTGCCTGACGTCATGCTGTCAGACCGGGTGCATGCGACCGGCAGCCTTGGCGCGCTGGCCGGCGTCGATGCGCTGCTGGTGGTTACGCCGGCGCAGCATGTTCGCGCCATCCTTGCCGAAACGGCGGTCGGGGCCACGCCGCTGGTATTGTGTGCCAAGGGCATTGAGGCGGGCACCCGGCTGCTGGTCGGGGAGGTCGCCGCGCAGCTTCACCCCCGGGCGCCGATTGCGGTGCTGTCGGGCCCAACCTTTGCGCATGAAGTGGCCGCCGGGCTGCCGACTGCGGTAACGCTAGCCTGCGGCGATGCCGCGCTGCGCCGTGCGCTGATCGCCCGGCTCGCGCGCCCGGCCTTCCGGTTGTACGCCAGCGACGATGTGACGGGGGCAGAAATTGGCGGTGCGGTTAAAAACGTGCTGGCGATCGCCTGCGGCGTGGTCGAAGGCGCGGGTCTCGGGCAAAACGCCCGCGCTGCGCTGATTGCGCGCGGCTTTGCCGAAATGACGCGCTTTGGCTTGGCGCGCGGCGGGCGGAGCGAAACGCTGGCCGGGCTGTCGGGACTGGGGGATCTGGTGCTGACCTGTTCGTCGGCCAGCTCACGCAACTATGCGCTGGGCATTGGTCTGGGGCAGGGCAGGGCGGCGCGCGATCTGCTCGCTGACAAGCGCAGCGTGGCCGAAGGCGCCTTCACCGCGCCGGTGCTGCGCGACGCCGCCCGCGCGGTCGGCGTCGACATGCCGGTGGTCGCGGCGGTCTGCGCGCTGCTGGGTGGCGCGGCGGTCGACGCGGTCGTCGGCACCCTGCTGGCGCGACCCCTCACCAGCGAAATGGAACCATCGGCCGCAGTTGGTCGCTGAGCGGTGGCTATCGCCCTCAATCAGCGCGTTATGCCAAAGGGCCGTCGATCCTCCATCAACGGCCCTTCCCTGCCAATCATCAGACGGACGGCCAGTCAGCCTGCAAAGGCAACGCCCGTGCTGGTCTTGCGCCGCCGCCGCATGCCAAAGCCAACCACACCAAAACCGGTGACAAGCATGGCCCAGGTGGCGGGTTCGGGCACGGCGGCGGTAAAGTTGAGCGAGGCGTTGTCAAAATACTGCGACCGCAGCCCGACACCCGGCGCAAATGGCCGCACCACCTGCAAGGACAAGATATGCTGTCCCGCCGTCAGATTGGTCGTAAAGCCCAGCGAACTGCGCGTCGTGCCGTTGATCGCGCCGAAATCGACGCTATCCAGCGCAACGCCGTCCAGCAGCACGCTGAAAATCCCGCCGGCATCGCCCGCGAAGCGCGTCGTCGCGGCAATGTCGGCCGTGAATGACCCAATGCCGACGCCAGAGAAGAATATCTGGGAAATGCCGCCGCCAGCGGGGTTGGCCGTGCCGTACGGCGGCAGATACTGCCCGGCATTCAGCCACGCCGCGTCTGATGCACCCGCGCCGTTGACGTTGAACGAGGCAATCAACGCAGGGCTGTTGGTCGGGCTGACGCCACCCTGATTGGGCGTGGTGGGTGAAATCGTTCCATTGGTCGTCAGATAGGATGTCCAGCCGGACAATCCCGCACTGAAGTTACCGTTTTGAATAAGCTCGCCCGCATTGGCATTTATAGAAATGAACGAAGACAATATTATCCCGACAGCCAATTTTACAAAATTCATGATAATAGTCCCTTAAAAACACACAACTAATCATTCCGAAACAACCATTGCTTCGAATCAAATATACGCTCAAATAGGGAAAATGGACGCCCTGATTGCTTTGAATGTCTTGTGATATGGGCGGAAAATGACAGGTTAATGAAATTTTAGTGATATACGCGAATTTTATTGCGTGATCCGAAAATTTCAATGTCGCGCCGTGATGGCTATCGACAAACCCATCGGACCCGAACACAGCATCGGCCATCCGGTCCCTGACCAGCCTTGCTGCGCGCTGATGCCTGTGCAATCCCGGGATGATGAGGCGTTTTGTCGTCCTTGCCGTGCTTTGGATGTTGTCGGCCTGTGCTGAACAGCCCAAGCGTCACGTGCAGGCTGTCGTGGTCAGCATCGCGCCACACCCGAATCCAAAGTACGATCCTGACGAAGTTGTCGTGACGGCGCGAAGTCTGGACGGCGCCTATGGATCACAATCGGTCCCGCAAGCGCGGCTAAGCTGCCGCGTCGGCGATGTTTTGCCCGCGTCTGCCCGTGGGGTGGCGCTGACGTTTGATGCCCGTGCTTGTGAGCAATGAGGCATGAAGGTCAGGCATCGGCTCGGTAGTTAATCGCTGAGCGGTGGCTATCGCCCAATTGCGGACGTTCGCCATATGTGGAATTCTCAAAGCGATGTTATCAATATTTTTTCTGAGCGCGATCGTTGTTGACCTCCCCCATCCGGTCAGGGGGGATTTTGATCATGATGGTAAGATTGATGTAGCGCAGATCGTGCCCGGAAGGGCGAATGATTATCAACTGGTAATCAAATCAGGTGATCGAGCCCATTCGATTTACGTTATCGACAAGATCAAGCGAGATGCTGTGTCGAACGTCTTCCTTGCCAAGATGATGCGTGGCCGCTGGACGACATGGTGCGGCAAGGGCGGCGGTGAGGAAGGCGAGCCCTGCCCACGTCGATCGCTAACTATTCGCGCAGATGCGCTTACATACGGAACAAAGGAAGCATCGCAGGCAGTAGCGCTATGGACGGGCGGGCACTTTGAGGTCGTATGGCTGGATGATTGAACGACCGCAATCCACCATTCCCCGCCCATTCCCCCGTCAAAAATCGACCGCGATTCCCTTCATTTCCCAGTCGCCATAGCGGGTGGGGTCCTTGCCCAGCGGGTCGCCGGCTGCTGGCGTGGCGGCCTGTTGATCGTCGGGTTTGGGCAAGGGCGGGCTCTTCGAAAGATGCTTTGGCGGCTTCACATGTGGCGGGCGCTGGCCCATGGCGGTTCTCCGATGCGATACTCGTCGCGCGTTCACCCTGATGTTGGGTGTCTGAGGGAGCAAGTGCAAGTGCGGCCACCGCGTTCGACTGGTAATAAGGGCGGTTTCGGCAGCGACTCCCGGAGTGGGGCCCGCCCCGATCCGCGTGTCGATCCGCGTGTTGACCCCCCGGGTGTTCCCGTCCGCCGCGCTGCGCTGCGCGTGCTTGACGGCGTGTTGCGGCGGGGCGAAGCGCTCGAACAGGCATTGGGGCCGGCGGCGCGCCATATTGACCGGGCGGATGATCGCGCGCTGGTCCACGCCATCGCGGCGGAAACACTGCGGCGTCTGCCCGATCTTGACGCGCTGATCGATTCCGCGACCCAACGGCCCCTGCCCGATGATGCCAAGGCGCGGATGGCGCTGCGCATGGCGCTTGTTCAGGCGCTGGCGCTTGGCACGCCGGCGCATGCCGCGATCGCGACCGTTCTGCCGCTGGTTGACGGCGGGCCGCGCAAGCTGGTCCACGGCGTGTTCGGCACGCTCAGCCGTGATGAGGCCGCCTTGCCCGACGTGCCCAGCCTGCCCGATGCCGTGGCACTGCGCTGGGAAGCGGCCTGGGGCGATGCGATGGTCGAAGCAGCGATGTACGCGCTGGCCGGCCAGCCGGCGCTCGACCTGACGCTCGCCGACCCGGCAGAAACCGAAACCATGGCAAAACGCCTTCATGGCGTCAGCCTGATGCCGGGCCATGTGCGGCTCGCCGATCATGCGGCGGTGCCCGCTATCGAAGGCTTTGGCGAAGGCCGGTGGTGGGTGCAGGATCTGGCCGCATCGCTGCCCGCGCGGCTGATCGGCGGCGCGACCGGTGGCGGTGGTGCCGAGGCGATCGATGTCTGCGCCGCGCCGGGTGGCAAGACCATGCAGCTCGCCGCCGCCGGCTGGCAGGTGACGGCAATCGACAGCGCCGAAAGTCGTCTGGCGCGACTTTCCGACAATCTGGCCCGCACCAATCTGAGCGCCGCAATCGTCGCTGCCGATGCGTTCAACTGGGCACCAAAGGCAGCGGCGGATGCCGTGCTGCTCGATGCGCCGTGCAGCGCGACCGGCATTTTCCGTCGTCATCCCGATGTTCTCCACCGTGTCCGCCCGTCGATGATCGCCGAAATGGCCGAATTGCAGACCAGGTTGCTGGCGCGTGTGGCGCATTGGGTACGGATCGGCGGCGTGCTGGTTTACGCCACCTGCTCGCTGGAACCCGCAGAGGGCGAGGCACAGATTGAGCGTTTTCTCGCCGATAATCCGCATTTCACGCTCGATCCGGTGCTGCCCGATGAATTGCCGCACGGCCTGTTGCCCGCGGCGGGGGGCTGGTTCCGAAGCTTGCCCGGCATGCTCGCCGAGCAGGGTGGTTGCGACGGATTCTTTGCGGCACGGATGATCCGGACCGGATGAGTCCGGTAAGCGCGGCGATGACACCATGAAAGCCAACCGCTCGCTTGCGGGCGTGGCGAACGATGCTACATGCTAGCCATGCCGAACCCCGTCCGTATTGCCCCGTCGATCCTGTCCGCTGATTTTGCCCGGCTGGGGGACGAAATCCGGGCAATCGATGCCGCCGGGGCCGACTGGATCCATATCGATGTGATGGACGGGCATTTTGTCCCCAACATCACGATCGGCCCTGCGGTGATCAAGGCGCTGCGCCCGCATACCACCAAGCCGTTCGACGTCCATCTGATGATTTCGCCGGTCGATCTGTATCTTGACGCCTTTGCCGAGGCGGGTGCCGATACCATCACCGTCCATCCCGAAGCCGGGCCGCACCTCCACCGCACGATCCAGCGGATCAAGGCATTGGGCAAGCGCGCCGGCGTGGTGCTCAATCCCGCAACCCCGGCCAAGATGCTCGATTATGTGCTCGACGAGGTCGATCTGGTACTGGTGATGAGCGTCAACCCCGGCTTTGGCGGACAAAGTTTCATTACGTCGCAGCTGCGCAAGATCGCGGCGATCCGGACGATGATCGACAAGCTTGGCAAGCCGGTTGACCTTGAAGTCGATGGCGGGGTCGATCCGGCGATCGCCCGGCGCTGTATCGACGCCGGTGCCGATGCGCTGGTCGCCGGCACGGCGGCTTTCCGCGGCGGGGCCAGTGCCTATGCCGACAACATCCGCGCGTTGAGGGGTGTGTGACCGACGCTGACGAGCAAGAGATCGCCGCCGACGGGATCGAGGAAGGCAAAAGGCTGATCCGGCTGGGCGGCGACAAGGGGCTGTCGCTCGCCGAACGCGTGGCGGAACGCCTGTATCGGCTCAGCTGGCGTACCCCCATTCATTCGGTCCGGCTGAAAGGGCGCCATCCGCTCAAGCTGATCGCGGTCCCCGATGATCCCTTTGGCGGCAATGCCGATCGCGGCGCCGCGCTGCTCGATGGAACCTTGGTATTTGCCGGTGAAGCGCGCTCGATCAAGGATCTCGGGCTGAACAAGCCCGATTTCTCGCGCCGATACGCCGATTATTTCCACAGTTTTGCGTGGCTGCGCGATCTGGCGACAGTGG
>JAIELC010000154.1 GCA_019753375.1 Sphingomonas sp. | reverse complement strand
ATCCGCGGCTGTCGATATGCGCACCGATAATGATGACCCGGTTGGGATCGCGCCCGTGCTGAACCCCCAGCACGTCGACCACCGTCACCCCATTGGGTGCACGCGGCCCGGTAAAATCACGCGCGATCTTTTCGACCGTCAGGCACCCACATTTTTCTCCGATCTGATCCAGCGCGTTGGCGGCCCAGGTCCGTGCCGCGCCGATGCCGCGCACCGGATCGGTTGCTGATGACAAGGTGTTGCGCGTGCCAAAGCTGACGAGCTTTTCCACCGTCGCCTTCAGCCTTGCCGGATCAGGCGCCTCCGTCCTGGGCGGTTTGGCCGCGGGAGTTTTGGGGGCAGCCGTCGCCGCAGTGGCGATCAGGAGCGGAGCAATCAGCAAAATGCGCATGGTGCTATCGTGGCCGCATCGCACGCGATGCTCAACCCCCCGCAGGCAGAGCGTGGTGATTTCGATTGGTCAGCCTTGGGACCGTTCGGCTCTTAGCGTTGCTGCCCGGTCAAGCGCGTTACGCAAGCGACGTCCATTTCCCCAGAACATCGGGTGCCAGATGCCCGGTCTTGGTCCAGATCAGCGTGCCATCTGCCGATGAAATGCGGTGTTCGCAGCCAGGCGGAAGGCGGAGCCAAGAGCCAACAGGATAGTCACCGTCCTGGTCCGATATGGTCCCTTCGATGACCAAAAGCTCTGCACCGCCTGGATAGTGGCGGGTAACCGGGCCTGCACGAGGCGCCAGCTTCAGCATCGCGACGTCTTCGCTTGGCGTGTGGTGGAGCGGAAGGATCGAAACGCCCTCGTCGGCGGTCGGGAGATAGGAGGCCGCCTTGGTATCGATCTGGAACTGATGGTTGTCGCCTTCGGCAAATTGATGGAGCTTGACGAAGATCGTGCATCCATTGGCGCTGAACGGCTTGTGCGCGGTACCAATCGGGTTGCGGACATATGTACCGGCGGGCTGGTCCCCGTGTTCGTCCGAAAACACCCCGCTCAGAACCAGATATTCTTCACCACCGCTATGCGTATGAGGATCGAAATAGCTGCCGGCTGCATAGCGTACGATCGTCGTCGCCCGGGCCACTTCGCCGCCGATGCGGTCCAGCATCAACCGGTCGACGCCCGGCAGCGGCGAGGCCACCCAATCGATATCACCCGGACGAATGGTTGCAGCTTGCGAAAATTGGGCACGAATAAGCATGGGCTTCGTTCTCCACTGGACGGCCCGCGCGCCATAAAATTGGGCCAGGCGCCCTGCCAGTCATGATTGATGCATGGCACTATTTCGCGCGATGACATGGTTGGTCGAGCAACCTGACCCAATAATGGGCCAGCGTTTAGCTGAGCCGATCGATCGCCTCAACGCTCAGCGCGCCGGGGATAATCATCAGCGGGATGGTCAGCCCGCCGGTATCGCTGGCAAAATGGCTGATTAGGGGGCCGGGGGCACCACTGGCTGCGGCAGCGAGAACGAGTGCGGCGATTTCCGGATTACCGGCGATGATTTCCCGGATAACCTTGCTGGCATCGCCCTGCCGCACGGTAATCGCCGGCTTGAGGCCTGATTCGGTAAACAATGTGCCGGCGGCCGCGGCCACCAGCCCTTCGGCACGCTGTCGTGCTTCTTCCTCGATGGTCGCCTGCACGCCGCCCCAGGGGACAAAATCCGCAGCCGGCACCAGCGCCAAAATCTCCACTCCGCCACCCGTCTTGACCGCGCGACGGGCAGCGAAACGCAGGGCGACTTCGGCTTCTGCCGTTTCGTCCATAACCACCAGATAGATGCGCATTTGTCCGCTCTCCACCCACTCCTGATACAACAGGTGGCCCTGTCGGCGACGCTGTGCAAGGACAAAGCACCGGAACGAGTGCGGCGTTGCACTTGACCGCGCGCCCGGGGATGGCGATGGAATTGCCGGACATCCTCCCCAGGACTCGCAAGGACAATTATTCCATGCCGATCGAAATCAAGATGCCTGCGCTCTCGCCGACGATGGAAGAAGGCACGCTGGCAAAATGGCTGGTCAAGGAAGGTGATGTCCTGAAGTCGGGCGACCTGATGGCCGAGATTGAAACCGACAAGGCAACGATGGAATTCGAAGCCGTTGATGAGGGTACCATCACCAAGATCCTGGTCGCCGAAGGAACCGACAATGTGAAGGTCGGTACCGTGATTGCGCTGATCGATGGTGGTGGTGAAGTTGCCGTCGCGCCCAAGCCAGCAGCAACAATGTCTGCGCCGCTCCCGGAGCCGGTCGTTGCGGCGCCCGCACCGGCTGCCTCGCTGCCAGTGGCCGTCGTCGCACCATCACCCACCGCCAATGCGGAAGGCAATCGCGTGAAGGCCAGCCCGCTGGCGCGCCGGCTTGCCGCCCAACAGGGGCTCGATCTGACGACGCTGACGGGGTCGGGGCCCAACGGTCGGATCATCAAAGCCGATCTGGAGGGTAAATCTGGAGCGGCGCCGGAAGCTGCCAGCGTCGCGCCTATTGCCGAAGCACCGCGTGCCGCTTCCCCGATCGCGATTGATCCATCGATCCCGCATGAGGTCGAGAAGCTCGGCAACATGCGCAAGACCATCGCCCGGCGGCTGACCGAAGCGAAGGCCACCGTGCCGCATTATTACCTGACGATCGATATCCGGTTGGATGCGCTGTTGAAGTTGCGGGGCGACCTGAACAAGTCGCTGGAGCCGCGCGGGATCAAATTGTCGGTCAATGATTTGCTGATCAAGGCGCTGGGGGTGGCGTTGATCACCAAGCCCAAATGCAATGTCAGTTTCGCCGGCGACACGCTGATCAAATATAGCCGCGCCGATGTCGCGGTTGCAGTGTCGATTCCGAATGGCTTGATCACGCCGATCATCACCGATGCGGGCGGCAAAGGCGTTGCGGCGATCGCGACCGAAATGAAGGATTTGGCGGCGCGCGCCAAGGACGGCAAGCTGCAACCGCATGAATATCAAGGTGGGACGGCATCTTTGTCCAATCTGGGCATGTTCGGCATCAAGCAGTTCGATGCGGTGATCAACCCGCCGCAGGGCATGATCCTCGCGGTCGGTGCAGGCGAACAACGGCCCTATGTCATTGACGGCGCACTCGGCATTGCGACAGTGATGACGGCGACGGGCAGTTTTGATCACCGGGCGATTGATGGTGCCGAGGGTGCAGAATTAATGAAGGCGCTCAAGGACCTGATCGAAGCGCCGCTCGGCCTGCTCGCATGATGGCGGGGATACACCCTTGATCGGGCGCCGAGCGCTTTGGGAGATCTTTCACGTCCTGCTGGGCGTGGGGGCGGCCTATGTCATCGCCGCCCTCTCGGCCTGGGCTTACCCGCTCGCGACGACCGATATCTGGGTAGTGGCGATCGTTGCCATGCTGCTGACAATGGCAATGGGCGTTTCCCCCATCCGCCGCGCGATGGTTGAGGATCAGGCCCAGCGGGTGAAGGAATAGGACGATGCGCATTGCGGTCGTTGGCAACGATAGGGTCGGTTGGACGTTCGGCCCCCCTTATCACCGGGAGATGACGGCGTTCGCTGGCCGCATGATGACGGGTCCACATGCCTGAGTCGCCCCCCGCTATGGTTCCGGCAATCCGCGCTACCGCCATGGCGGTAGATGCAAATCCCTATGGCAGCATCTTTGTTGGCTGGTTGATGGGGCAAATGGCGCTTGCCGCCGGGTCGGTCGCATCGCAGCGGTGTCGCGGTCGCGCGCCCGTTGTCGGGGCGAGTGACTTCAGCTTTGTTGCGCCCGTTTCGATCGGTGATGACGTAAGTTTCTATGCCGTGATTACCGGAACCGGCCGGTCCTCGATGACCGTCGCTGTCGACGTCTGGCGGCGCGACCGGCACGGCGACGGGACTGAGCGCGCGGCATCTGGTCAATTCACGCTGGTATCGATGGGCGAGGACGGCAAACCGCGCCCCGTGGATGATCACCTAATCTAACCCTTCCTCCCCAGGAGCTCGATCGTGGCTGATAGTTTTGATCTTATCGTTTTGGGCTCTGGCCCCGGCGGCTATGTCGCCGCCATTCGTGCCGCGCAACTGGGGTTAAAAGTCGCAATCGTCGAACGTGAACTTCTGGGCGGCATTTGCCTCAACTGGGGCTGTATTCCGACCAAGGCGCTGCTGCGTTCTGCCGAAATCTACCATTATATGCAGCACGCACAGGATTACGGGCTGGCCGCTGAGAAGATCAGCGCCGATATTGATGCCGTGGTGAAGCGGTCACGCGGGGTAGCAAAGCAGTTGAATCAGGGTGTTACCCACCTGATGAAGAAGAATAAGATCAGCGTTTTCATGGGCGATGGCTCCCTGGTGGCTGCCAACCGGATTGCCGTGACTAGGGACGGTAAGACCGATGAGATTCTGGCTAAGAATATCATCGTCGCAACGGGCGCCCGCGCGCGCGATCTCCCGTTTGCCCCGGCGGATGGAAAGCGGATCTGGACGTATCGCCATGCAATGGTGCCGCCGGAAATGCCGTCAAAGCTTCTGGTAATCGGATCGGGCGCGATCGGGATCGAATTTGCCAGCTTCTATAATGATATGGGCGCCGAGGTAACGGTGGTGGAAATGCTCGACCGCATTGTGCCGGTCGAGGATGCGGATGTATCGGCCTTCCTCGAAAAAGCGCTGAAGAAGCAGGGGATGACCATCATGACCGGCGCTGGCGTCGAGAAGATTGACGTCGGCGCAAGCGGCGTGACAGCGGCGATCAAGGCGAAGGATGGCACTGTTACCACCAACACCTTTAGTCACGTGATCGTCGCCGTCGGCATTGTTCCCAATACCGAAAATATTGGGCTGGAGGCGCTGGGCGTGGAAACCAGTCGCGGCCATATCGTGACCAATTCCCTGTGCCAGACCAATGTCGCCGGACTTTATGCCATTGGTGACGTTACCGCGCCGCCCTGGCTTGCGCATAAAGCCAGCCACGAAGGGGTAATCGCCGCCGAGGCGATTGCCGGCGGCCATCCACACGCGATGGATGTCCGCAACATACCGGGTTGTACCTATTGCCATCCGCAAATTGCCAGCGTGGGCTTGACCGAGGCCAAGGCGAAAGAAGCCGGGTACGAGGTGAACGTTGGTAACTTCCCCTTCATTGGCAATGGCAAGGCGATTGCCCTGGGGGAGGCAGAAGGGTTTGTGAAAACCGTTTTCGACGCCAAGACGGGCGAATTGCTGGGCGCGCATATGATCGGTGCGGAAGTAACCGAGCTGATCCAAGGATATACGATCGGCAAGACCTTGGAGACGACGGAAGCCGAGTTGATGGAGACGGTTTTCCCGCATCCGACGCTCAGCGAAATGATGCACGAAAGCGTCTTGGGCGCATATGGTCGGGCGCTCCACATCTGATGAAAAAGTTGAAAAAGGGGATAGGGATGTTGAAGACTCTGGGAGCGGGCGCGCTCATGCTAGCCTTGATATCGGGTGCCCCCGCCTCAGCGGAGACCGTGGCAGTCACCGCCGATCATCTGGTGGACGTGCTGAAGGGCCAGACCATCGATAAACCGGTGGTCGTCATCACGGACGGGCGAATCACGGCGGTCGGTCCGCAGGGATCGGTTGCTGTCCCGGCTGACGCGAAGCGCATCGATCTGGCGGGGCAGACGATCCTTCCCGGACTGATCGACATGCATGTCCACCTGAACGGCGATCCGACGCTTAGCGGGTTTCGCGGGCTCGAATATACCGACAGTTTCTGGCAAGCGATCGGCGTTGCGAACGCCAAGGCGATGCTCGATGCTGGTTTTACAACGGTCCGCAATGTCGGATCGCCCGATTATGACGATGTCGGGCTGAAGCAGGCGGTCGAGCGGGGCACCATTCAGGGTCCACGCATCGTGCCGGCAACCTATGCGCTCGGCGCGACTGGCGGGCATTGCGACGGGACCGAAGGCTTGCCGCCTAGTTTTGGAAAGCTTGATAATCCGTCGGTTGCCGATGGACCGGAAGGGTATCGCAAGCTGGTGCGCACGGTCCGCAAATATGGTGCGGAGGTGATCAAGATCTGCGCCACCGGCGGGGTGCTGTCGAAATCCGACGTCGCGGGCGCGCAGCAGATGTCACTGGCAGAGATAAAGGCCGTTGTTGACGAAGCGCACATGCTCGGCTTGCGTGTCGCGGCACACGCCCACGGTACCGAGGGTATCAATGATGCTCTGCGCGCTGGTGTTGACACTATCGAACACGCCAGCCTTGCCGATGCCGAGAGCTTTGCGCTGGCCAAGCAGCACGGCGCCTGGTTCTCGATGGACATCTATGATGACGATTATATCCTCGCCGAGGGCGAAAAGAACGGCGTTTTCAAAGAGAGTCTGGATAAGGAACGCGCTATCGGTCGCAAACAGCGCGAGACGTTTCGCGACGGCTATCGCGCCGGGGTGAAAATGATCTTCGGAACCGATAATGGCGGTGTTTTCCCGGCCGGACAAAATGCGCTGCAATTTGCCAAGATGGTCGAATGGGGCATGTCACCGCTTGAAGCGATCCGGTCAGCCACGAAGAATGCCGCTGAAGCTTTGGGGAGGACGTCAGATGTTGGGGCGCTGGAGGTCGGGCGTTATGGCGATATCGTTGCGGTCGCGGGTGATCCGCTCGTCGATGTCAAACTGCTCGAACGCCCCAGCGCGGTGATCAAGGGCGGGGCCCGCATTCGCTGACGCCCCTGATCGGCCTGGTTCGGCACGATACCGCTAGGCCGCGTCGCCTTTCACAGCGTACAGCGGGCGAGAGGCGGCTTTGCGACGACCTGCCTTCGTTAAGCGTTTTGTGTCGAGATGGTGACGCGGACGCGCGGCGACTCAGGCAGGCGCCCCGCTTTTCAGCAGCAGTGGTTCAACCTTGGTCGCGGTCAACGTTGCGGGCTCGGCGACCGACAATGTGCCCGCCGATTTATGGCGCAAATGTCCGTTGATCGTCGCGCCATTTTCAATCGAAATGCTTTCATATTCGACATCGCCGTTGATCCGCGCGGCACGTTCAATCACCAGCTGGCGGACAATGACGCAGCCTTCAATCGATCCTGTCAACCGCGCATTTTCTGCACGAACATTGCCCGTGATCCGGCTTTCAGCCCCTTGCACAAGCGCGCCGCAATCGACATCGCCATCGACACAGCCCTCGATATGCAAATCGGCCGTCGCCCTGATGTTGCCGGTTATGACCACGTCCTGCCCAAGTACGGAAAACATCCCGCGCTTGCCTTGCGCTGAACCCGAAGCAGATTGCTGGCTGGTTGTCCCAGCTTCCTTACCGCGACTATTATTATTGAACATCAATCACGCTCCCTTGCGACTCCCGGGGTGACTCGGAATCCTGACGTAGCATAATCGCCGGTTTGCGCGCGGCAAGAAGCCCGTTTTCCAGCCAGTTGCCGTGCGCAGGCAAGGGACCATCGCCGGTCGGTGGCGCCGGCGGACAGATTGGTTTGCGCTGATTGTCGGCGCCGAGGTGTCGCGTTGACTGGACCTCCAGAGCGATGTTGTACCGGCCCTGGCATCGTGGCATTGACCCGCACGGCCTGCGTGGCTATAGGCCCGCGTGCTTTCGGCAGTGGCTGACATATGTCGGTCGCCTGAGAGCAGAGCTGAACATTGCTGAAGCAAGGGGCCTGGGGGGCCGTAACGCCACCTGGTCCTTTTTTGCATTGTGGGCTTCCAGCAAAGTAACCGCCGGGTCTTCCGGCCATGAAAGGTGAAGGGCTTCATGCCAACGATTAACCAGCTGGTCCGCAAGGGCCGCGACCCGCAGAAGGCCAAGAGCAAGGTCCCTGCGATGGAGCAGAATCCGCAAAAGCGCGGCGTTTGCACCCGCGTTTATACGACGACCCCGAAGAAGCCGAACTCGGCGCTGCGCAAGGTGGCCAAGGTCCGCCTGACCAACCAGCGCGAAGTGATCAGCTATATTCCGGGCGAAGGCCATAATCTGCAAGAGCACTCGGTTGTGCTGATCCGTGGTGGTCGCGTTCGCGATCTTCCCGGCGTGCGCTATCACGTGTTGCGCGGCGTGCTTGATACCCAGGGTGTCAAGGACCGCAAGCAGTCCCGTTCCAAGTACGGCGCCAAGCGTCCGAAGTAAGCTGGTCAGTTATCTGACCGTGATGGCTGAAGTGTAGAAGGAAGATTCAATGTCTCGTCGTCGTCGTCCCGAAAAGCGGGAAATTCTGCCTGATCCCAAATTTGGTGATGAGGTCCTGTCGAAGTTCATGAACAGCGTGATGCTCGACGGTAAAAAGGCCGTTGCTGAAGGAATCGTCTATGGCGCGCTCGAAACGGTCGAGCAGCGTGCGAAGAAGGATCCGATCGGCGTATTCCACGAAGCGCTGGCCAATGTGAAGCCAGGCATCGAAGTGCGTTCGCGCCGCGTTGGCGGTGCTACCTATCAGGTGCCGGTCGAAGTTCGCCCAGAGCGTGCGCAGGCGCTGGCGATCCGGTGGCTGATCAGCGCCGCCCGGTCGCGCAGTGAGCACACCATGGCGGCACGTCTCTCGGGCGAATTGATGGATGCGGCGAACAATCGCGGCAATGCTGTCAAGAAGCGCGAAGATACGCACCGCATGGCGGAAGCGAACCGCGCCTTCAGCCACTACCGCTGGTAAGTCTGGTACTCGCAGTTTCGTACCCTACATAATGGGGAGCCGGACGGTCCGGCTCCCCAAATCGTCAAGGAAACCACGATCATGGCCCGCAGCCATCCGCTCTCGATGTATCGCAACATCGGCATCATGGCCCACATTGATGCCGGCAAGACGACGACGACCGAGCGCATCCTTTATTATACCGGCAAGTCCTACAAGATCGGCGAAGTGCATGAAGGCACAGCGACGATGGACTGGATGGAGCAGGAACAAGAGCGCGGAATCACGATTACGTCGGCTGCGACGACCTGTTTCTGGAACGATCACCGGATCAATATCATCGACACCCCGGGCCACGTTGACTTCACCATTGAGGTCGAACGGTCGTTGCGCGTGCTCGATGGTGCCGTAGCGTGCTTTGACGGCGTTGCCGGCGTTGAGCCGCAGTCGGAAACCGTGTGGCGTCAGGCTGAAAAGAGATCGGAAGAGC
>JAIELC010000054.1 GCA_019753375.1 Sphingomonas sp. | reverse complement strand
TCGAGGCCTGCCGCGTCGATGCGGCGCCCGATCTGGTGCGGGTGGTAGTCGGCGTCGATCCGCCTGCGGGGACGATCAGCGGCGACGGCGGCGATGCATGCGGGATTGTCGTGGTCGGGCTGGATGCCGATGGCAATGGCCATGTGCTGGATGATGCGAGCATCGCCGCCGCGTCGCCCGAAGGCTGGGCGCGCGCCGTCGCTGCCTGTGCCGCGCGCCACCGCGCCGACCGCGTGGTGGCAGAAGCCAATAATGGCGGCGCGATGGTCAAAAGCGTGCTGCTGGCCGCCGATGTCGCGCTGCCGGTCCGCCTGGTGCGGGCATCGACGGGCAAGGTCGCGCGCGCCGAGCCGGTGGCCGCGCTGTATGAACATGGGCGGGTGGCGCATTGTGGCCGCTTTGCGCTGCTGGAGGATGAACTATGCGGGCTGATGGTGGGGGGCGGCTATGACGGGCCGGGGCGGTCGCCCGACCGTGCCGACGCGCTGGTCTGGGCGCTGACCGAATTGATGCTGCGCGGCAAGGGACAGGCCAGCATCCGCACGCTATAGCCCGGCGGCCGGCATCGGGCCGGGGGAGACACAGGCCAATGCTGCCACGCGTGCTGATCGATACAACGCACGTCCCCGGCGGCGGGGAGATGCGGCTGGTGCAGCGCGGGCGCGACTGGTTCATCATGCTGGGCCGCGAGGAGCTGATGTCGAGCCGGATGAGCGGTTCCGAAGAAGCGCTGGGCACGATGAGCTGCGATCGGGTACGGCCCGATGCGCGCGTGCTGATCGGCGGCTATGGCATGGGGTTCACCCTGCGCGCGGTGCTGGGACGACTGGCGCCGGCGGGCAAGGTAACGGTCGCCGAGCTGGTTCCGGCCGTGATCGCCTGGGCCCGCGGACCGATGGCCGAGCTCGCCGCCGGGTGCCTGGACGATCCGCGCGTGTCGGTGGTCGAAGACGATGTCGGGCGTGTTATCGCGGCGGACCGCGGGGCGTGGGATGCCATTTTGCTCGACGTCGATAATGGCCCCGACGGGCTGACCCGGCGTGGCAATGATCGGCTCTATGGTCCGGTCGGGCTGGAGGCAGCGCGCATGGCCTTGCGGCCGGGCGGCGTCCTGGCGATCTGGTCGGCCGCGCCCGACGTAAAATTCGCGCGCGCGCTGGCGCAGGCGGGGTTTGCGGTCGAGGAAGTGGTGATCCGCGCGCGCGCCAGCGGCAAGGGCGCGCGGCATGTAATCTGGTTTGCGGCGAAACCCCGCTAGCAGCGGGTTTGCTGCTCTGCACCGCGCTCGGGATGACGAGCGCCCGACCGGCGCCCGGCGCCGGGCGGCAATGCGACCCAACTATATTCGGGAGGCACCCATGAAGATCTTTGGCTGGAAGGCAGCCGGACGCGATGATGCGCGTCCGGCCCTGTCGCGTTCTGCGTGGCGGTCTGCAGGTGGCAGCTGGGCATCGCTGGGCGATTGGCCAAGCGGGTATGAGGCGCAGGTGCGCGACGCCTATCGCCGCAATCCGATCGCCCAGCGCGCGGTAAAACTGGTGGCGGAAGGCGTGGCGTCGGCGCCGCTGACCGCGTCCGACCCGGCGCTGATCGACTTGCTGGCCGCGCGGTCAGGCGGGCAGGCGCTGACCGATACGATCACCGCGCATCTGCTGCTGCACGGCAATGCCTATGTCCAGTTGCTGACCGATGCGGCGGGCAATCCGGTTGAGCTCTATGCCCTGCGCCCCGAACGCGTGACCGTCGAGCCCGACGCGCGCGGCTGGCCGGTTGCCTATCAATACCGCGTGCTTGACCGTGTGACGCGGCTGATCGCCGATGATCCCGATGGCCGGCCACAAATTGTCCATCTGAAGACGCATGATCCGTTGCACGATCATTATGGCCTGGGCGCGCTTGAGGCCGCATCGGGCGCCGTCGCGATCCACAATGCCGCGACGCGCTGGAACAAGGCGTTGCTTGATAATGCCGCCCGGCCATCCGGGGCACTCGTCTATAGCCCCGGCGACGGATCGGTGCTGAGCCGTGACCAGTTCGATCGGCTGCGCAGTGAAATGGACACCAGCTTTGCCGGCGCGGGCAATGCCGGCCGGCCGATGCTGCTCGATGGCGGGCTGACCTGGCAAAGCATGAGCCTGAGCCCCGCCGATATGGATTTCGTGAGCCTGAAGGCCGCCGCCGCGCGCGAGATTGCGATGGCGTTCGGGGTGCCGCCGATGCTGCTCGGCCTGCCGGGTGACGCGACCTATGCCAATTACCGCGAAGCCAACCGGGCCTTGTGGCGGCTGGCGATCCTGCCGATGGCCGACCTGATTCTGACCGGGCTGGCGCAGGCGCTGCGCGGCTGGTTTCCCGGCGCCACGCTGGCGATCGACCAGAATCAGGTGTCGGCGCTGGCCGAGGATCGCGAACGGCTATGGGCGCAGATCGGCGCCGCCGACTTTCTGACCAGCAATGAAAAACGCGCGCTGCTGGGCTTCGCGCCGCTCGCCTCCACTCCACCCGAACCGGCACCAACCGAACCAGCAGGAGCATCGGCATGAGCGGGGCGATATTGGCGCAACTGATGGCGCAGGGCGTGGGGCAGGGCGCCGATCTGGCGACCTTGCGCGCCATTGTTGAGGAGGCCGGCGAATTGGGCGCGAGCCGCGCGCTGACACGGCTGGGGCTGGACGACCGGCACGCCGCCAAGGACATGGCCGAGCTGCGCCAGTTGCTTGAGGCCTGGCGCGATGCCAAAAAATCGGCCTGGCGCGCGGTGGTTGGCTGGGTGGTCAGAATCGGTGGTGCGGTGCTGATTGCCGGTATCGCGGTCCGCATGGGTTTTGGCGGGCTGGTCAAATGAGCGTCGCCGATGGTCGGGGCATTTCCGTACGCCCCTCGCCGGGTGCGTCGGGCGCGTCGGGCGCGCTGCGCGTCCGGTTCGCTGGCTATGCCGCGGTGTTCGACCGGGTCGATCGCGGCGGGGATATTGTCCGCGCCGGGGCGTTTGCCGGGCTGTCAGGACCGGTGCCGCTGCTGTGGCAGCACCGCGGCGATGCGGTCGGCACGATCGACCAGATTGCGGAGGATGCGCAGGGCCTGCGCGTGATCGGCACGGTCGACGCGCCTGAACTCGCATCGCTGGTATCGGGCGGCGGCGTAAAGGGATTGTCGTTCGGCTACCGCGTCAAGGCGGCCCGGCAGCTGTCGACCGGGCGGGGCCGCGTGCGCGAATTGCTGGCGCTTGATCTGATTGAAGTCAGCCTGGTGGTCGCGCCGATGCAGCCGCTGGCGCGTGTGCATGCGGTGGAAAGCGGCTGAGCAGGCAGGAAACCGGCCACTGCCCCGTCGGTGCGGGGTCAGACAATGACTCTCACGGGGAATGTCCCAGGGAATGTCACGGGCGCACCCATGCCGGGCCGCGCCCTTTTTGTGTTGAGGAGACCAAAATGATCGAAGTGAAAGCCGATACGCTCGATGCGAGCTTTGCAGATGTGGACATGGCCCCGGCCGTGGACCGACCGGTGTTGAGCGGTGCGGCGCCGCAAAGCGGTGCAGCGTTTGCCGGGTTTCTGCGCAGCGGCAGCACCGTGGAAATGAAATCCTTTACCGGGGTGACCGGCGATACCGGCGGCTATGCGGTGCCCAAGGAAATCGACGCCGTAATCGACCGGACGCTCAAGAGCATTTCGCCGATCCGCGCGGTTGCCAATGTCGTCAAGGTCGGGTCGGCGGGTTATCGCAAGCTGGTGACGACCGGGGGCACCCCATCGGGCTGGGCGTCCGAAGTTGCGCCCCGGCCTGATAGCGCGACCCCGAGCTTCATCGAAATCGCCCCCGCCATGGGCGAGCTTTACGCCAATCCCAGCGCCAGCCAGGCGATGCTCGACGATGCGCTGTTCGATGTCGAAGCCTGGCTGGCCGATGAAATCGCGATGGAGTTTGCCAGCGCCGAAGGGGCGGCCTTTGTCAACGGCAGCGGGGTCAGCCGGCCCAAGGGCTTTCTGCAATATCCAACCGCCGTCACCGCCGACGGCGCGCGCTCCTTTGGCACCTTGCAATATCTGGCCAGCGGCGCGGCGGGCGATTTTGCGGCCAATCCGCAAGACAAGCTGATCGATCTGGTCCAGTCGCTGCGTGCACCCTATCGGCAGGGGGCGGTGTTTGTGATGAATTCGGCGACGCTGGCGCGGATCCGTAAGTTCAAGACCACCGACGGCGCCTTCATCTGGACGCCCGGTCTGGTGGCGGGGCAACCGGCGACATTGCTGGGCTATCCGGTGATCGAGGCCGAAGCCATGCCCGATATTGCGGCCAACACGCTGGCGATTGCATTCGGCAATTTCCGCGCGGGGTATCTGATCGCGGAACGGACCGAAACCGCGATCCTGCGCGATCCATACACCAACAAGCCGTTCGTCAATTTCTATGCGACCAAGCGGATTGGCGGCTGCGTCAGCAATTCCGAAGCGATCAAGCTGCTGAAATTCGCCGCCAGCTGATCCCGATCATCAGGATCTGACCGACCGACCGTTCGTGCTGCGCGCGGCACGGACGGTTGCGGCTGCAAGCACCGTGGCCCGCCCTACCCCTGCGCCCCCTTGCGCTTGCTTTGGGGGAAGCGGGCCCGTTCCCCCGATGGAGGCACCGATGCCCCTGATATCCAATGGCCCCGGCGATGTGACGCTGGGAACCGATGATCGCGCGCGCGCCGTTGCGGCGGTCAAGGCGCGGCTGCGTGTCGCCAGCAATGGTGAAGATGCGTTGATCGCGGCCTTTGCCGAAACCGCGCTGGGCCTTGCCGAACAATTTACCGGACGCGTGCTGATTGCGCGCGATCTGGCGGCCATTCTGCCCGTGATTGGCGGCTGGCAGCGGCTGACAGCCGTGCCGGTTCAGCGCATCGAAACGATCGAAGGGTTGGCAAGCGATGGTACCGCCACTGCCTTGCCGCTGATCGACTATGCGATCGATATCGACGCGCAGGGCCAGGGCTGGGTGCGGATTGGCGATGCCGGCGGGGCCAGCCGGGTGCGCGTGACCCTAACCGCCGGGGCTGTCGCCAGCTGGGACGCGGTACCGGCGGCACTCCGCGAAGGCGTGACGTTGCTGGCCGCCTATCTCTATGCGGCGCAAGACGTAAGCCAGCCGCCACCCGCCGCGATTACCGCGTTGTGGCGACCCTATCGCCAGATGGCGCTGGCGCCGGCGGGGCACGCATGACCGCGACGCTGCAGGCACGCGGCGCCGCGATTGGCGAGGCGATCGCCGCGCGCGCCAAGGACCGCGCCATTGCTCGCGGGGTTGAACGGTTGCGCGACGATGTCGCCGGAATCGAGGTACGCGGTGAACCCGATGCCATTGTGCTGACCGGGCGCGGGCTGTTTCGACGGTGGATCAATGACGCCCGGCTGCGCGCCATCGGGAGCTTGCTGACATGAATGCGGAACAAGTGTGGCAAGCGGCACTGCTGGCCGCCCTGCGCGGCATGGCCGGGCTGAACGGCGTCTATGACGGGCCGCCGTCAAGGGCAAACGCGCCATGGGCCGAGCTGGGCGACATGCTGTCCACCGACTGGAGCACCAAGGATGCGGCGGGGCGCGAGCTGCGATCGACGATCTTGCTGCGCGACCGCGCCGAAACACCCGAGCGGCTGCACGCGCTGGCGGCGACCGCCGATGACGTCGTCCAGGCCATAGCGCGCGATCTGGGCGACTGGCAGATCGCCAGCCTGATCCTGATCCGGCTCCGCATCATCCGCGACCGGCCGGGCGGCTGGACGGGATTGATCGAGCACCGCGTTCGGATGCTGCACATTTAATCAGGGAGAATGATGATGCCCGCTGAAAAAGGCAGTGCGTTTTTGTTGAAGATCGGCAATGGCGCAACCCCGCCGGTATTTGCCACCGTCGCCGGGCTGCGCACGACGCAGCTGAGCGTCAATGGCGAAGCCGTGGCGATCACCACCAAGGAGTCGGGCGGCTGGCGCGAGCTGCTGTCGGGCGCCGGGGTGCGGTCGGTCAGCGTGTCGGGGGCAGGTGTGTTCACCGGCTCTGCGGCGGAAGACCGCATCAGGGCCAATGCGCTGAGTGGTGTGATCGATGATTACCGGCTGAGCTTTGAAAGCGGCCAGACGATGACCGGGCGCTTTCTGGTAACGCGGCTGGACTATGCCGGCGATTTCAACGGCGAGCGGAGCTATACGCTGGCGCTGGAAAGTTCCGGCGCGGTGGTGAGCGCGTGACCATGCCGCCGGCGGAGACACCGGCGCCCGATCAGGCGCATAATCCGGCGCGCGGCGAGGCGGTGATCCGCATCGCGGGGCAGGCGCTTTTGCTGCGGCCAAGCTTTGCCGCGCTGGTTGCCGCCGAGCAGGAGCTGGGGCCATTGTTCGCGCTGGTTGACCGCGCCGCGTCGGGGGGGCTTGCGCTCACCGAGATGGTCACCTTGTTCTGGCATTGCCTGGCCGATCGGCCCGAAGCGCTGACACGCGCGGCGTTTGGCGATGGCGTGGCGGCAGCCGGGCTGGTCAAGGCGACGCCGGTGCTGCGGACCTTGCTGACGCAGATATTGTCGGGGCGGTGAGCGACGATTTTGCCGCGGCGGCGCGGCGGCTTGCTGGCGTTGCGGGCGTGGCGCTGGGCTGGCGCCCGGCCGAATTCTGGGCGGCAACGCCCGCCGAACTGTGCGCGATTGTTGCGGTCATGCTGCATCCCGGCGGTGCAGCATTGCCGCCCGATGCCGGCGTGCTGGCGCAATTGATGGAGGCATTTCCCGATGGATGAGGAAATCGACCGGCTGGTGGTCAGCGTGCGCGCGGATACGGCTGGATTCCAGCGCGACATCGCCGATATTCGCGCGACGCTGGATGGCCCGTTGCTGGCGGGCGCCGAGGCGGCGGGACGCGGCATTGAAGGCGCGCTGATCCGGGCGGTGCGGACCGGCAAGCTGGGGTTTGAGGATCTGAAAAAGGTCGCGCTGTCGGTGCTGGCCGACATCGCCGCCTCGGCGATCCGCGCCGGTTTCGATGCGATATTCGGCGGCAATGGCGGCGGCGGCGGCGGTGGCGGGTTGGGGAGCATTTTCACCACCCTGCTGGGATCGCCCGGACGCGCCACCGGCGGGCCGGTATCGCCAGGCCGGGCCTATCTGGTCGGTGAACGCGGACCCGAATTGTTCGTGCCAACGACAAGCGGGCAGATTGCCGCAGGCGGGGCTGGCAGGGGCGGCGGCGGCGGTCGCGATGTCCGCGTCGCCATCACCATCAACGCGGGGCAGACCGACCAACCCCAGGCGCTCGCCCGATCGAGCCGCCAGGTGGCGCGCGCGGTGCGCGCAGCGATCGCGGGCGCCGACTGATGCCCTGTTGGCTGGCGACCCAGCGCACGGTGCAGCATAGCGGCGTCATCACCCGCTTTGATCCGCGCTTCTGGACGGTCAATTTCCCGCGTCCGATGATGGCGAGCGTGACGACGACGACGGCCGACGGGGTGCGGGTCGATGCTGTCTTTTATCGGCGCAACGACCTTGCCGGGTTGATCTGGGCGAGCGAGGACGTCATCGACCATCCCTTGCTGCGCTATGAAACGGCGCGCGATTACCGGCAATGTGGTCTGTCGTTTCGCTGGCGGTCAGCGGGCATCATGCCGCTCAACGCGGTCAACGGCCCGACGCTGACGATCGAGGGGCGCGATGCGCAGGGGCAGCCGCGCGTCTGGTATGTGCGGCTGTGGAACTATGCCAAAGGCAGCCCGACCGACGCGCAGGTGACGCTCGATTTTGGCGCGCTGAGCGGCGGGTTTCTGTTGCCGGGAGAAGCCGACCCGGTCTGGGCGGGTGACATCGACCGGATGTTCCTGTCGCTGGTGCCGCCGGGCTATACCGGCGCCAATGCCGATCTGCCCGCCCCGGTCGAAGCCTGGGCCGAATTGAGCGCGATCCGCTGTACCGGGTCGGGCAGCGTGATCGACATCGGCGATGTGATCCTGCCCGAGCACGGGTTGGGGATCGCGAGCGGTTATGACGACAGCTATAACATCACCCCCGCGCGGTTGCTGCGCACAATGCTGCAGCTCGGCTATCGCGGGTCGATGATCCATTATGTCGGCATGAGCCATTATTTCCGGCTCGAAGCCAATTCGGGCGGCCATTACATCAGCCTGGCCGGCGGCGCGCTGAACACGGCGTGCACCGCGTGGCACCGCGATTTCGCGGCGCGGGCCAAGACATTGGGCATCGAGATCATCTGGTCGCTGAGCTATGAACTGTTCGACGCGCATTGCTGGGGTGACTGGAAGCAACGGGCCAGCGACGGATCGCCGGCGCTGACCGGCTGGGTGCCGCCATCCACGCTCTTGTCCCCCGCGCATGCCGGCGCAATGGGCTATCTGCGCGCCGTTGCGCAGGCGTTTATGGCGATCGCCACCGCCGCCGGGCTGAGGCCGAAATTCCAGATCGGCGAGCCCTGGTGGTGGGTGATGCCCGATGGTCGACCCTGCCTGTATGATGCTGCCGCCCGGGCGGCGCTGGGCGGCAACCCCATGGTGATCGCCGACGTCCGCGGCAACCAGTCGGCAGCAGCGGTGGCGCTGATGGATGCGGCGGGCGCGGTGCTGGCGGCATCGACCCAGGCGCTGATCGCGGCGGTACGCAGCGCCGCGCCGGGGGTTGAAACGCATTTGCTGATTTACCTGCCGAGCGTGCTGGCCGCCGACGCCGTCGAGGTGCGCCGCATGAACCTGCCAATCGGATGGGCACGGCCAATGGTCGAGGTGCTGCAGACCGAGGATTATGACTGGGTTGTTGCGGGTGATACCGCCAGCGCCGCGCGCGCCCGGCAACTGGTCGATCAACGGCTTGGCTATCCCCATGCTGCGCAGCATTATCTGTCGGGGTTTATCCTGCAGCCCGAAGGTGCAGCGGCCTGGCAGCAGATTGATGCCGCCGCCGAAGCCGCGCGCGACCGCGGCGTCGCCCGCAGCTTTTTATGGGCCCTGCCGCAAGTGATGCGCGACGGCTTCATTCATTTTGACAGCAAGGCAGATGAGATGCAGGCGTTTGACGATGTGCTGTTTCCGATCGCGCTGGGGCGTGACGCAGAAACCACTCCGGAATTTTCCACTGCCATTGTGGTCAGCGCGGGCGGGCGCGAGATGCGCAACGCCGGTTGGTCGAGCGCGCGGACCAGCTATGATGTCGGCCCCGGCATCCGATCCGAAGCCGACATTGTCGCGCTGCTCGATTTCTTTCGCGCGCGGAT
>JAIELC010000140.1 GCA_019753375.1 Sphingomonas sp. | reverse complement strand
GGTGGCCGCAGGCGATCTCGATCTCAATGGCAAGATTCAGTGGGATATCGCCCTAAATGGCTCAAATATCGATTTCCGCTCGCTCAACGGGCTGCTCGGCTCGCTCGTCTCAAACAGCGTGATCCCGGCAGGGTTGCCCTATTATATCGCTGGTATGTCGAACGGCGGATCGATGGCAATTTCGCTGGGGGCAGTCGCGGCGACCGGCAGCGGACCGAGCTTTCCCAACCTGCGTTTCAAGGCAGTGATCAGCTATTGCGCCCAGGGAAGCCAAAGTGCCGCCAGTATCACCACGACGCCAAGCGCGTTTTTTCTGTGCGGCAATGACGACAATGAAAATGTCAGCAATGCGCAGGCACTGGCCAACAGCCAGACTCTGATGATGCGCGGCGTTGCCACGATCGGTATGCTTCACCCCGCGACGCCGCTTTATGATCAGCGGTTCATTCGGGTGTCGGGAGTGAGCGCGGCTCAGTCTGCGGCTATTGCCAACGAGCTTCGGGCCGCCGGCTTTGTTGATACAAATGGTTTCGTAAGTACATCGTCTTCAGCGATCAGCGCCGCCGTTACGGCGTCGCCGGCGAGCTTCCCGACGATTTCAAGGCTCACCGCCGGCCAGCAACGCGAGCTATTAGCTCAAATATCTGTGATGCGCGCCGAGCATCAATTTTTCTCAGACTGGACGTCGCGGTCCCTGCGTTGGTTTGCGGGTTACCCCTGATCCGCGCGCGCGCAGGGCTCTGTTCAGATGCTGACTTAGAGATGACCAGCGCGTCTGCACGACGGTCAGCCCTGTCAATTCGTCCAGTAGATATAGTCCTGCCCCTTTGCCCAGGGAGCATTCAGGGGAACGTCGATCCTGACCGGCGCTTCGATGAGGCCGGGCCAAAGCGGCTTGGCCATCTTGGCGTTCTGGGCGTCGATCTTGGCGTTGAGCTGCGCTACTCTGGCTGGCTCACTGGTCACAAGATTGACCCGCTCGGTCGGGTCGGTCGCCAGATTATAGAGCCACATTTTCTTCAGATGCCCGTCGATCTGCAGTTTCCAGTCGCCGTCGCGGACCGCGCGGTAGGCGCCCGATCGCCAGAAAAGCGGCGCTGTCCGCGTGCTGGCGGGCAGGCCCGGGACGATCCCGGCCAGAACATCGGTTGAATCCATGATCCGGTCGGTCGGTACCTTGGCACCAGTAACCGCCGCGACGGTATCGAAAATGTCGAGATGGCTCGCCCGCGTCGCCGACACAGTGCCCGGGGTGATATGGCCGGGCCAGCGCATGAACATCGGCACCCGGATACCGCCTTCAAAAAAGGTCGCTTTCCATCCCCGGAACGGCTTGTTCAGATCGGCAATACCGTCATACCACGCGCCGCCATTGTCGCTGGTAAAGATAATCAGCGTGTTCTCATCAAGCCCCAGCGCCTTTACTTTGGCCAACACGTCGCCAATGCGGCGATCAAGCTGGCGGACCATCGCGCCGTAAACACGAGTCTTGTGGTCCTTGATCACCGGCAAGGCGTCATAATCCGCCTTGGTTGCCTGCAACGGCGTGTGTGGCGCATTATAAGCCAGATACATGAAGAAGGGCCGGTTGCGGTTCGCCTCAATGGCTAGCAGCGCATTGTCGGTCAGATAATCGGTCATATGTTCATTGGGTTCGAACCGCTGGCCATTATTATACTGAACCGCATAAGGCAGGTTGGGCCACAAAAACTTGTCGATCGGGTCCCAGGGCAGCTTGGCGTTGACCACGCCCTTGTCGCGCTGATGCATGTACTTGCTGCCGCCCGCGCGGAAGCCGAGCGATTCGTCAAAGCCGTGGCCGTGCGGGGCAAGCTTGTCCGCTTCCCCCAGATGCCATTTGCCCAGATGAATGGTGTGGTAGCCACGCTGACGCAGCGCATCGGCGATGGTGATCTCGCTCGAAGGCACGCCCATTTCGGGATAATCGATCAGATCGTGATTCAGCTCGCCGTGATAGATGACCGGCACCGCCGAGTTGCCACCGCCATGGCCGACCGCCCACGCAAAGGCGCCAGGGACGGCGGTAAATTCAAACCCATAACGCGTCGGATAGCGCCCCGTCATCAACGCCGCGCGCGACGGCGAACAGGTGGCATTGCCGGCATAGGCGGTCGCGAAAGTCACGCCCTGGTTGGCAATCGCATCGATATTGGGCGTCTTGACGATGCCCCCCGCAATACCGCCGCCATTGAACGAAATATCGTTATAGCCCAGATCATCGGCGACGATCAGGATGATATTGGGCGGCCGGCGGGGATTGGTTACAGCAGTCCTGGGGCCCTGTTCCCACGCAACCGGATGATTGGCGGCAATCGGGTGGCGCAGTTCGGCCAGTAGAGCCGGGATTCCGGCGCCGAATTGCCACACCAAAACGCTCAGCGCGACGGCGATCACGCCGATCGCGGCCAACCAGCGGCTCAGCCGTTTCACGCCGCGTCTCCAAAATTGAGGATCAGCCCTTGGGTAGGCGGTGTCCGGTTATGGACCATGTCCTGATAACAGGCCTCGACGGCGGCGGACCCATGATGCTGCGATATCGTCAGCACCCCGCCAAGCGACTGGACAAAGGCGACATTGGCGGCGTTGGCGCGCGCCATCAACACGCCCGCTCCCCATTCGGCATCGCGCTTGGCGATCTGCGAAGGCGCAAAGAAAAACGCGGGCTGAGCACCCGGTAGCGGATCGCGCACCCGTGGCGCATCCCAATGCGTCGCGCCTACGCCTATGCTTACTTTCAGATTGTCGCCAAAATGCTCATGCACCGCGCGCAACACCGCGCCATCGCCCGACATATCGACATAACCCGTCGGCACGGCCGGGTCGAGGCTGGCGATATCCCCATAGCTAATCACCCGGTCAAACAGCGTCAGCCCTTGGGTAAAGCTGATATTGCCGGGGGACGTCAGCCCGGTCACGATCGAAGGACTTGGCGTGATGGTCTTCAGATAATGCGCGGTCGCAAAGCCGGTTTTGGATGACGCCGATCCAATAATGACCTGCGCTGCCCCAAACTGGTCGTTATCGGCCAGATAATCGGCGATCAGGTAGGAAGTGGTGAACAGCGGGAATAACAAGCTCCGTTCATGCGGCATTGCGGCCAGCGCAGGCGGGTCATTCTCGGTGCGGCTATACTGGTTATAAACCAGCGGCAGCCCGGCGCGATGCGCCGCCATGTCGACAAAGCCTCGCTCGCTGACGCGGCCGGGCAGCATCACCAGGTGTGACGCCATCGGCAGATAGCCCCATAATCGTGCGCCGACCGGCAGCGCATCGCACCGGGACTCGATGACGTGCGCATGGCCCCAGACCGGCACCACGCCCCAATCATCATCCTCGGGAAAGAACTGCCAATAGGACAGCGACTCGCCGGTCAGCGCATAACTGATATTATTGGCGGTCAGCGCAAAATCTTCGACGCGGACCAGCACCTCGCCATCGGCCAAGTCGGGGATGGACCGATCGACCGCACGCGTCTGGGTTATCGCGCCACGCTTCACCAGCAATTTGCGGATTGTCGCCACCATGGTCTCTCCTTTAGGCCGACTCCGCAGCCTTTGCCTGTTATTGCCAGCTGGAAAATGGCGCGTACAGTGCCAATAAATGACGGGATAGTTGATGACACTCGCAACACCTTTTCGCCTCTATGGCATGGCAGGTTCGCTCTACACCGCCAAGGCACGGGCGTATCTGCGCAAGCAACATATCGACTTTGTCGAAGTGCCAGTGGGCGATGCCAGCTTTGCCCCGGTCGCCGCGACGGTCGGGCGCTTCATCATGCCGGTGGTCGAAACCGCTGATGGCACCATCATCCAAGACGGCACCGATATCATCGACCATGTCGAGGCAAGCGGTGCAGCGCGGCGATCCGCCTATCCCGCAACGCCGGTTCAGCGGGTGATCGCACTGGTATTTGAGCTCTTCGGCGGCGAAGGATTGCTGCGGCCCGCGATGCACTATCGCTGGAACTTCGATGCCGAGAACCTGGCCTTTCTGCGCCGCGATTTCGTCGCCGGGCTATCGCCGCTGGCGGACACAGCCCAAGGCGATGCGGTGTTTGCCATGGCAAGCGGGCGGATGCGCAAGGCAGGGGCGTCATTCGGTGTGTCGCCCGACACCTATGCCGCCATCGAGGCCGGCTATGCCGAATTTTTGGCGCTGTTTGCCGCGCATCTGGAAACCGCGCCTTATTTGCTGGGCGGTGCGCCGACGATCGGCGACTATGGACTGATCGGGCCACTTTACGCGCATTTGGGCCGCGATCCGGCACCTGCGCGGCTGATGCAGACACGCGCCTGGCCCGTCTGGCGCTGGGTCGAGCGGATGACTGCGCCAGAGGCCCTGCTGGATGGCTTTGCGGCCGCCGGGGAATCGTTGTTCGCCGATGACGCGATCCCCGAAACCTTGGTTTCCTTGCTGCAATACATCGCCGCCGACTATTTGCCCGAACTGACCGCGCATGTTGCCTTTGCCAATGACTGGCTGGATGCCCGGCCGGATCTGGTGCCGGGAACCAATGGCCTCGATAATCCAGCGCAGCGCGCCATCGGCGTCACGGCATTCGATTGGCGGGGTCAACGGATCAGCAGCGCCGTGCTGCCCTATCGCTTCTGGCTGTTACAACGCGTCCAGGACGCCGCGCTCGCCCTGGCCGATGTCGACAAGGTCCGGCTCGACGCGGTCATGGCACAGGCCGGGCTGGGATCGATGCTGACGCTTCGCACGCGCCGCCGCGTCGAACGCATCGATCATCTGGAAGTCTGGGGGCCTGCACGGCCATGAGACCGCCGCTGGCTTGCCGCTGGACGAGGGAATACCCCATCCATATAGGGTCATCATGACGACAGTCCTCAGCCCCAGATCGCCGCGTTCCGGCACCAGCGCCATTGGTCCGCGTGCGACTGATGGTCGGCATGAACGCAGCAAATCAAGCCGGGCGAAGATTGTTGCATCGATGCTGGAACTTGTGGGTGCGGGGGATATCCAGCCCAGCGCGGCGAAGGTCGCCGAAGCCGCAGGCGTTGGACTGCGCACCGTGTTCCGGCATTTCGATGATATGGATTCGCTGTATCGTGAAATGTCCGAAGCGATCGAGGCCAAGGCGGTCCCGATTATGCTTCAGCCCTTTGTTGCCGAGCATTGGCGCGACCGGGTGCGCGAAATTGCCGAACGCCGGGTCGAATTGTTTGAAATGATCCTGCCCTTTCGCATTTCCGCCAGTCTGAAGCGTTTCCAGTCGCCCTTTCTGATGCAGGATTATCGCCGGATGCTGCGGCTTGAGCGCAGCACGGTCGAGGCGGTTCTGCCCGCCGATGTCATGGCCGACCCGGTGCAGACCGGGGCGTTGCACCTCACCCTCAATTTCCAGTGCTGGCGATCATTGCGCCATGATCAGGAATTGAGCGTTGCCGACGCGCGGGCCGTTTTTCTGCGATTGGTTGACGCCGCGCTGGCGCAGATGAAAGCTGGCTGAGCAAGCCGGGAGGGGTATCGCCAAGCCCGGCGATCGCCAGTCCCGACCACCAACCAAGCATGATCAACGGCATTGACCAACGTTGCGCCGGGTTGGACCTGCGCAACGATGGTCCCTTTTTCGCCGCGGATGGCGATCGACGGTTTATTGACGACGCTGGCACCGCTATCCTGCCAGTCAACCACAAGGCCGCAGGCAGGAGAGACCGGCATGATCACGCTCTATGACTTTCCCCGCGCGCCCAGCCCGCGTCGTGCCCGTGTCTTTCTGGCCGAGAAGGGTGTCGCACATGAGACCGTGATCGTCGATCTGGCGACGCGCGAACAACTGGGGGAGGCGTTTCGCGCCATCAATCCTCAGTGCACCGTTCCAGCGCTGAAGCTCGACGACGGGACGGTGCTGACCGACAATGCGGGCATCAACGCCTATCTCGAAGCTGCCTTTCCCGACCCGCCCCTGATGGGCACCAGCCCCCTCGAAAAGGCAGAGGTTGCAAGCTGGAATGCGCGGATCGAACTGGATGGATTTTTCGGCGTGGCCGAAGCGCTCCGCAATTCAGCCCCGGCAATGAAGGATCGCGCCCTGACCGGGCCGGTCAATTATCCGCAAATTCCAGAACTTGCTGAGCGCGGCCTTGCCCGATTGCATCACTTCTTTGCCACGCTTGACGCCCATCTGGCGGATCGGGACTATGTGGCCACCGGACGATTTACGCTTGCCGATATCAGCGCGGTCATCGTTACCGATTTCGCCCGGGTCGTGAAGGTAAAGCCAACCGAGGACCATCCCAATATCGCGCGCTGGCGCGAACGGATGGCAGAGCGGCCAAGCTTTTCGCTGTAGCGGCGGTGCGCGCGCTCCTCGTCCTCATGGTGTTGCTGGCCGGATGCGCGCGTGCGCCAGCGGGGTCCATCGATCACGTTTGCAGCGGGCGCACCGGGTCCGTGATGCGGTGGATTCCTGCCGGCACCTTCATCATGGGTCAGGATCCGCATTATCCAGAGGAAGGCCCGCCCAAGCTGGTTTCGGTTGCTGGCTTCTGGATCGATGAGCACGAGCTGACCAATGCTGAATTTGCGGCCTTTGTTCAGGCCACCGGCTACAAGACGCTGGCCGAACGCCTGCCGCCCGTCCTGCCCGGCGCCCCGGCCGAGATGACGCGACCCGGATCGGCGGTGTTCACCATGCCCGGCAAGGATGATCCCCGCTGGTGGCGCTGGGCAGTCGGGGCGCAATGGCGGCATCCATCCGGACCCGGCGAAACGATTGCAGGGCACGACCGCGATCCGGTGGTCCAGATCGGTTACGATGATGCGCTTGCCTATGCCCGGTGGGCGCACAAGGAATTACCGACCGAGACGCAGTGGGAATATGCGGCACTCGGACACGCGCGCGCCTTGCCCGAACCTGTTGCGCATGACGGAAAACCGATGGCCAACTATTATCAGGGCGTATTTCCAATCCGCAATCTGGGTACCGACGGCTATGTGGGTCGTGCACCGGTCGGGTGTTTTCCGGCCAATGGCTATGGCCTGTACGACATGATCGGCAATGTCTGGGAATGGACCAGCGCCGCCGCGGACGAACGCGGAACGGTGCGGGTGATCAAGGGAGGATCCTATTTGTGCGCCGCCAATTATTGTGCGCGCTATCGCCCCGCTGCGCGGCAATTTCAGGAACGCGGGCTGGGCACCGATCATATCGGCGTACGCTTTGTCGACAATCACCGACGACCCCCTTCGTTGACGGCGACGGCCACTTATGGCAGTTAATGTGTCAAAAGATGGAGCGCTGATAATGACGGTAGAATCCTGTCCGCCGATGACGGTCGTCAACGCGGTCCACCCGACGCAAGAGCAGGCGCAATCCTTTTTCGGCGCGGTGGAGGATGGACCGTTTGTGATGGTCAATCTGCTCAAATTTCGCGAACGGGCGACCTATGCCGATGGCCGCGACGCTGATCTGTCGGGGGCAGAGGCCTATCTGCGCTACGGTCTGGCGGTGCGCGCGCATATTGAACGGGTCGGCGGAAAGGCGGGTTATGCGGGACGCGTGACCGGTTTGATGCTGGGCGAAGTCGGCGACCTTTGGGACATGGTGGCGCTTGCCCAATATCCATCGCTTGCCGCGTTCCGGGCGATGGTGGCCGATCCCGATTATCAGGCGATTTCGGTTCACCGTGAAGCCGGTCTGGCAGGCCAGTTGAACATCAAGACCCAGGGCGCTGCGTTGTGACGCTCAGCTATGATCTCTATTGGTCGTTTCGATCGCCCTACAGCTATCTGCTCACCCCGCGTCTGGTGGCGCTGGAGGCCGAATTTGATGTCCGCTGCAACGTCCGGATCGTCTATCCGATCGCCGTTCGGCAAGCCGATTTCTTCGCCAATGCCGATCCGTTGTGGTTCAGCTATTTCATGCGCGATGTGTTCCGGTGTGGGGAATATCTGGGTGTGCCGATCCGCTGGCCGGTACCCGATCCGGTCGTGATGGATTTCGCGACCCGCACCTACCCCGCCGAACAGCCGCATATCTTTCGCCTCAGCCAATTGGGGCAAGCCGCCGCAGAAGCCGGCAAAGGTCTGGCGTTCATCAGCGAAGTATCAAAAACCATCTGGTCGGGCAGCGTCGACAATTGGCATCAGGGCGACCACCTCGCCGCGGCGGCGCGGCGGGCCGGCCTTGATCTTGCCGACCTCGATGCCGTTGTCGCGCGCGATACCGACCGCCTGGACGCCGCGATCAAGGCAAGCCAGGAAGCCCAGCGCGCCGGCGGCCATTACGGGGTGCCGCTGATGGTGTTCGACGGCGAACCGTTTTTCGGACAGGATCGCTTTGACCAGATGCAGTGGCGCATGCAGCAAAAAGGGCTTAGCGCGCGGTGAAGACCGAATATCTGCTGATTCCGGCGATCTATATCAGCTTTGCTGTGGCGGAAGCGTTGCGCGGTGGGTTTTTCAAACGCCCGGGCCAGACGCGGGCCGATGCCATTGTGGAAATCGTCAGCACGGCGGCCTTGTTCGGGCTGACCCAGCCCTTCGTGCTGTTCGCATCGGTCGCCATGATGGGCTGGCTGTTCCCCGATGCAATCGGCAGTTGGTCGGGATTGCCCATCATCGCGCAGATCGGCCTGTTCCTGATCTTTGACGATATGATGCAATATTGGTGGCATCGGCTGTCGCACAGCGTGCCGTGGCTCTATTCGCTTCACCGTCCGCACCATAATGGCGCGTACATGTCGGTCCGGATCGTCTATCGCAACAACCTGTTTTATTATGCGTTGATGCCCAGCCTGTGGTTGTCGGGCGCGCTGATTTATCTGGGCCTTGGCTGGGTCTATGCGGGCTATGCCGTCGTCAAGATGCTCGTCATCATCGCCGCGCATTCGCACGTCCGCTGGGATGAACCGCTGTACCGGATCAGGGCCTTGTCCCCGCTGATGTGGCTCGTTGAGCGGACCATTTCGGTGCCGGCCACGCATTACGCCCATCACGGCAAACACAAATCGGACGGCGTCACCAACTACAAAGGCAATTTCGGCAATTTGCTGTTTTTCTGGGACGTCGTGTTCGGCACGGCAAAGATCACGCGGCGGTACCCGGACGAAATCGGCGTTGAAAATATGCCCGACATTGGTCCGGCAGAGCAGCTGCTCTGGCCGCTGATCAGGTCTGCGCCCCCCGCCGTCGACGCCGCTTCGCGATCGCCAGCACCACACTAACCAGCCCCAGTCCCGCCAGACCCCAGGGCAACAGGCGCAACAGCTGCGGGATCAGATTGTTGCGCAGCGCATTGTCAT
>JAIELC010000043.1 GCA_019753375.1 Sphingomonas sp. | reverse complement strand
GCCGACGGAAAGACGCAAAGCGGGCCGACCAGCCTGGTGTTTGCAAAGGAAAATGGCCACTGGCGGATCATTGCCGATCACAGCAGCTAGCGCGGCTTTGGGGCAGTTTGCGCGCGTTCAACCAGCTGCCTTTGCAAGCCCCTTTGCCAGTTGGAGCGCCCCGTTGAGGCGCGCCTTTGGATCGCCCCAGGCGCGGGTGAGGACCAGCTTGCTGTCGGGGCGCAGCTTCGCAATGCCGCCCAGCCGTTCGACATAGGCCAGCAGACCATCGATATTGGGCGGACGATCGTCGTGGAATGACACCAGCGCGCCGCGCGGGCCGACATCGATCTTTGCCACGCACGCCTTTTTGGCGTGCAGCTTGATTTCGATCAGACGGATCAGATTTTCGGTGGCGTCGGGGAGGGTGCCGAAACGATCGATCAGCTCGGCGGCAAAGGCCTCGATCCCTTGTGCTTCATCGATTTCGTTCAGGCGACGATACAGGCCCATGCGCAGGTCGAGGTCGGGGACATAGTCCTCGGGGATCAGGATCGGCGCATCAATGGTGATCTGCGGGCTGAAATCGCGTGGGCGCGCGGCAAGCCCGCCAGCGCGAGCCTCCAATATCGCTTCCTCAAGCATCGACTGGTAGAGTTCATAGCCGACCTCGCGGATGTGGCCCGATTGTTCATCCCCCAGCAGATTGCCCGCGCCGCGAATGTCCAGATCGTGGCTGGCAAGCTGGAAGCCCGCGCCGAGCGATTCGAGGTCTGACAGCACTTTCAACCGCTTTTCTGCTGTCTCGGTGATGATGCGGTCCTTGGGCGTCGTCATATAGGCATAAGCGCGGGTCTTGGCGCGGCCAACCCGCCCCCTGAGCTGATAGAGCTGCGCAAGGCCAAAGCGATCGGCGCGGTGGATAATCATGGTGTTGGCGCTCGGGATATCCAGCCCGCTTTCGACGATCGTGGTCGACACCAGCACTTCGAATTTCTTGTCGTAAAAGGCCGACATGCGTTCTTCGACCTGGGTCGGTGACATCTGGCCGTGGGCAACGACATAGCGGACCTCGGGCACTTCCTTGGTCAGAAATTCCTCGATGTCGGGCAAATCGGCGATGCGCGGGGTGACAAAAAAGCTCTGTCCGCCGCGATAATGTTCGCGCAGCAACGCCTCGCGCAGCACTACAGGGTCCCAGGGCATCACATAGGTTCGGACCGCCAGCCGGTCCACCGGCGGGGTCTGGATCACCGACAATTCGCGCAGGCCCGACATCGCCATTTGCAGCGTGCGGGGGATCGGTGTGGCGGTAAGGGTCAGCACATGAACATCGGATTTGAGCGCCTTTAGCCGTTCCTTGTGCGTGACGCCGAAACGCTGCTCTTCGTCAACAATGACCAGACCGAGCCGCTTGAACGCCACCGATTTGGCCAGAATTGCGTGAGTGCCGATGACGATATCGATCGTGCCGTCGGCCAGCCCGTCGCGCGTTGCATTGGCTTCGTTGGGGGTAACGAGCCGCGACAGCCGCCCAAGGTTCAACGGAAATCCTTCGAAGCGTGCCGCAAAGTTGTTGGAATGCTGGCGCGCGAGCAGGGTTGTCGGGCAGACCACCGCCACCTGTAGTCCCGCCATGGCGGCCACAAACGCCGCGCGCAGGGCAATTTCGGTTTTGCCAAACCCGACATCGCCGACGATCAGCCGATCCATCGGCTTCCCAGCCGCCAGATCTTCCAGGACGTCGTTGATTGCACGATCCTGGTCGTCGGTTTCTTCGAACGGGAACCGATCGACAAAGGCGGGATAGCCGCTCTGGTCCGGCTCGGCGATCTCACCGGGACGCAGCGCGCGTTCGGCGGCGATGGCGATCAGCTCACCCGCAATTTCGCGGATGCGTTCCTTCATCCGGCTCTTGCGGCGTTGCCATGCCTCGCCGCCCAGACGGTCCAGCGTCGCGGCTTCGTCGCTGCCATAGCGCGACAGCACGTCGATATTTTCGACGGGGACGTACAGCTTGTCGCCGCCTGCATATTCCAGCGCCACGCAATCGTGCGGGGAATTGCCGACGGGAATTGATGTCAGGCCGGTGTAGCGGCCAATGCCGTGGTCGACATGGACAACAAGATCGCCGGGGGTCAGCGTTGCCAGCTCGGCCAGGAATGCGTCGGCGGACTTGCGCCGTTTTTGCCGCCGGACCAATCGGTCACCCAGCATGTCCTGCTCAGTCAGCACCGCGACACTGGGCGCCGTAAAGCCGTGGTCGAGCGGCAATACAATCAACGCCACGCCGCGTGCGCCGATGCCCTGGGCCTCCTGCCAGCTGTCGGCCATCACCGCGCCTGACAGGCCGTGGTCCTTGAGCAGCCCGCTCAGCCGCTCGCGTGCGCCGATCGAATAGCTGGCAAGGACTGGCTTTTTGTCCTGCGCGCGCAGCGACGCGATGTGACGGACAACGGCTTCGTAGATATTCTCGCCACTGGCGCGTTCAGGGCCAAAATCCCGCGCACCATCGACGCCAAAATCGAGCACCGTCGTGCTCTCCGGCTCGTGAAAGGACGTGGCAAGATGCGCCTTGGCCGCACCCAGCCGTTCGGCCCATTCGTCCGCACCCAGATAGAGCAAATTGGGCAATAGCGGGCGGTAGCTGCCAGGGTCGGCCGATTGCGCGCGCACACGGTTGGCGTGGTAATCCTCAATCGCCTCAAGCCGCGCGTCGACCGCGGCCGTAACGCCGGAATCGCGAATGATGACGGCATCGCCAAGATGATCGAACAATGTTTCCAGCCGGTCTTCGAACAGCGGCAGCCAATGTTCCATGCCGGCGAGCCGGCGGCCTTCGGATATGGCCTGATAAAGCGGGTCGCCGGTCGCCGTGGCGCCAAAGCGTTCCCGGTATCGGCTGCGGAAACGCCTGACGCTTTCCTCGTCGAGCAGCGCCTCAGACGCAGGCAGCAAGGTAAACCCATCGATGCGCCCGGTGGTCCGCTGATCGGCCGGGTCAAAGGTGCGGACGCTTTCGATTTCATCCCCGAAAAAGTCGAGCCGAAGGCCATGCTCTTCACCCGACGGGAACAGGTCGACAAGTCCGCCGCGTACCGCGAATTCCCCGGAATCCGCGACGGTTTCAACGCGGACATAGCCGTTCGCCTGCAGCAGCGCCGCGAGCTTGTCGCGGCCAATCCGTTCCCCGGGGGCCAGCTTGGCAACCAGTTGCCGGATGCGAAACGGTGTCAATGTCCGCTGGGTGGCGGCATTGGCCGTGGTGACGACCAGCTGCCCGCCCTTTGCCGGGGCCTGCAATCTGTGCAGCGCCGCAACCCGCTCTGCCATGACGCGCAATGTCGGCGACGCCCGGTCATAGGGAAGGCAATCCCAGGCCGGATAAGCGAAACTCTCGATCTCTGGCGCAAAATACGTTGCGGCTTGCGCCACGGCCCGCATTTCCGCTTCATCGGCGGCAATGAACACCGCCCGCGTGGGGGCGGCGCGCGCCAGATCAGCGAGCAGCCAGGGAAGAAAGCCGTTGGGGACGCCGGAAAGCGTCAGCGGTACCGTGGCGGCGAGAATCGAAGTAAGTTCGGGCAAAGAACAATTCCGTCTGTGTCGAGCGAAGCCAAGGCATCTGCCCGGCCGTGCGTTCGGGGTTCAGTTGGCGACGTCGCTCAAACCGAACAGGGCAGGACATTTAACGTTGGATGGGGACGTAATTAAGTGTCTTCAGCGCCGCGAGAATTGACCCCTGATAGCGATCGGGCACCGGTTGCATGCTGGTTGCCCAGGCCATGATATCAACATCCTGTTCTTCCAGCATTTCCTCGACCAGATCAATTTCAGCGTCGGTCCAGCCGGCCGAATGAGCGTCAAAAAAACCGCCGATCAGCAAGTCCGCTTCCTTGGTGCCGCGGTGCCAGCTTCGGAAGCGAAGGCGTTTCAGGCGGGTTTCACGGTCCATGGTGACTCCAACGGCAATTGGCCAGCGGTGCTTTGCGCAACCACCGGCTAAGGCTAAGACGGCTGCTGATAGTCATGCGGCCAGAAATCCTCAATCCATTGTTCGCCGAAGTCACGGCGCTAAAGGGCGTCGGGCCCGGGCTGGCCAAGCCGCTTGACCGGCTAGGGCTCAAACGCGTCATTGATGTGGCATTTCATCTGCCAACCGGCTTCGTCGATCGCATCGCGCGCGATGAACTGATGGTAGGCGATGCCGGACGCACCATCGCCATCACGCTGGTTGCGGTTGATTACAGGGTCAGTGCTGGCCGCGGACCGATCCGCGTCCACGCCACGGATGCATTCGGCAATGTCGTCAGCCTCGTCTATTTCCGCGGCAATTCGGGCTGGGTGAAAAAGCTGTTGCCGCTCGGCGAACCGCGCCGGGTGTCGGGCCGGATCGAAACCTATGGCCAGGAATTGCAGATCGTCCATCCTGACTATGTGCTGCCGGTCGAGGAAACCGTGGATCAACCCGGGCGCGAGGCGATCTATCCGCTGTCCGATGGTCTGACGTCACGTCGTATGGGGCAATTGGCCGCGCAGGCGGTTGAGCGCGCGCCACAGCTGGCGGAATGGATCGAGCCGGGGCTGCTTGGCAAACACCAGTGGCCGGCATGGCGTGAGGCTTTGGCGGCGATCCACGCCAATCCCGCAGATGCCAAAGCGCGCGAGCGGCTTGGCTATGATGAGCTTTTCGCCAATCAGCTCGCGCTGATGCTGGTGCGGGCCTCAAATCGGTCGCGAAAGGGGCGCGCGCTGAAGGGTGACGGGCGGCTGCGCGATAGGCTGTCGCTTCCCTACACGCCGACGGGCGCGCAGCGCCGGTCGATTGGCGAGATTGAGGGCGATGTACAGCAATCCCAACCGATGCTTCGCCTGCTGCAGGGCGATGTCGGGTCGGGAAAGACGTTGGTGGCGGCCATGGCGTTGCTGATCGCGGTTGAGGCGGGCGCGCAAGGCGCGTTGCTGGCGCCGACCGAAATATTGGCGCGGCAACATTTCGAAAGCGTGCGGACGTTGCTGACCGGGCTTCCGGTCAACGTCGCGGTGCTCACCGGGCGCGACAAGGGCCGTGTGCGTGAAGCAACGCTGATGGGGCTGGCAGATGGCTCGATCGACATCCTGATCGGCACGCACGCGATTTTTCAGGACGCTGTCGCGTATAAGGACCTCGGCCTGGTGGTGGTTGATGAACAGCACCGCTTTGGCGTGGCGCAACGTATGCTGCTGACCGGGAAGGGCCAACATCCGCCGCATCTGCTGGCGATGACCGCCACCCCCATCCCGCGCACCCTGACGCTTGCGATGTACGGCGAGATGGATGTCAGCCGGCTTGATGAAATGCCGCCCGGCCGACAGCCCATTGAAACGCGCGTGCTGTCGGAAGATCGGCTCCCCGACGTCGTCGATGCGCTGGGCCGGCATCTCAGCGATGGTGGACAGGCCTATTGGGTGTGCCCGCTGGTCGAAGAAAGCGAGAAGACCGATCTGGCCGCCGCAGAGGATCGTGCAGAAAAGCTGCGTGCCCGATTTGGCGCTGATCGCGTCGGGCTGGTTCATGGCCGGATGAAGGGGCCGGAAAAGGATGCGGTCATGGCCGCCTTTGCGGCAGGTCGGACCGGCGTGCTGGTTGCCACCACGGTCATTGAAGTCGGCGTCGACGTGCCCAATGCGACATTGATCATCATCGAAGCCGCCGATCGCTTTGGTCTTGCCCAGCTGCACCAGCTGCGCGGCCGGGTTGGCAGGGGAAGCGGCAAGTCAAATTGCCTGCTGATCCGGGGCGCGCAGCTCAGCGACACGTCGCGCGCGCGACTGGCGCTGATGCGCGAGACCAATGACGGTTTCAGGATAGCCGAGGAGGATCTTCGGCTGCGTGGGGCAGGGGAATTGCTGGGGACACGTCAGTCAGGCGATATGCGCTTCAGGCTGGCGAGCGAAGACATGCTCGCCACATTGCTGCCGATCGCCAATGATGATGCGCGCCTGCTGATCGATCGCGATGGCGGGCTGGACGGACCGCGCGGGCAGGCGGCCCGGACCGCCCTGTATCTGTTTGAGCGCGATGCCGGTGTGGCGTTGCTCCGATCGGGTTGATGGATCAGCTGGACTTGAGCAGAATAGCGAGCAGGTCGTAATAATTGGCCAATTCGATGGGGGCGGTCAGTTCACAGCCAAACCGGCCGCCAAGCGACCAGCGGATTTCCGCAACCACCGACCCCACAACCGGCAGGACAATCTGCAGCGTATCGCCGCTTTGGTAGGGGGCATCGCACCGGGCCATCAGGCCCATGGCCGAGATGTTGACGATCAGCATCGTAAAACTCTGGCCGTCCGGTCCGGTCGCGCGGGCGCGATAATGGACCTCCTCCCGCGTGACGAGCCGATCATCCTGATACGCAACGGCCGAACCCATTGCCATGCGTCAACACCCCATTACCCGCCCGGCAAATTACCGAACACGGGATTAAGCTAACTGACGGGAGTGAAGCCGTTCAGAATCAATATCGTTAACGGCCGATTTTCCATCGCTCAATCAGCAGAATTCAACAGCCCATGATGTTTTTTGCCCGCTGAGATACGCACCGGACGATCACTGACCGTAACGACTGTCGCGTCGTCATCAGCTTTGGCGCCATCGACGCGCGCGCCGCCGCCTTTGATCAGGCGGCGTGCATCGCCCTTTGACGATGCCAGCCCGAGCCCGACCAGCGCATCGACCAGCGTAATCGACCCGCCAGACACAGCGTAGGTCGGCAGCGCGTCACCCGCCGATCCTTCCTCAAACGTCTTGCGCGCCGTTTCGGCAGCCTCGGCGGCCGCATCGTCGCCGCGACACAGGGCGGTCGCGGCATCGGCCAGGATCTTTTTGGCGTCGTTGATCTCCGACCCCTGCAATTGATCGAGCCGGGCGATTTCGTCGAGCGGCAGGTCCGTGAACAGCCGGAGAAACCGGCCGACATCGCGATCATCGGTATTCCGCCAGAATTGCCAATAGTCATAGGCGGAAAGCTGATCTTCGTTCAGCCAAACCGCGCCCGCCGCCGTCTTCCCCATTTTGGCACCATCAGCGGTTGTGATGAGCGGCGTTGTCAGCCCGAAGACCTCTGTGCCATCGATCCGGCGGGCAAGTTCAATACCGTTGACGATATTGCCCCACTGATCCGATCCGCCCATCTGCAGCCGACATCCAACCCGGCGCGACAATTCCAGAAAGTCATAGGCCTGGAGGATCATGTAGTTGAATTCGAGAAAGGTCAGCGGCTGTTCACGGTCAAGCCGCAGCTTGACCGAATCAAACGCAAGCATCCGGTTGATGGTGAAGTGACGGCCGACGTCGCGCAAAAACGGAATGTAATCGAGCGCGTCGAGCCATTCGGCGTTGTCGACCATGATCGCATCGGACGGGCCGTCGCCAAAGGTCAGGAACCGTTCAAATACCCGGCGGATCGATGCGATATTGCCCGCAATTGCTGCGTCATCGAGCAGCCGGCGGCTTTCATCCTTGCCCGATGGATCGCCAACCTTTGTGGTGCCGCCGCCCATCACAACGATGGGCTTGTGCCCGGCCTGTTGCAGCCGGCGCAGCATCATGATCTGGACCATGCTGCCGATGTGGAGCGACGGCGCGGTCGCATCAAAGCCGATATAGCCGGGCACCACCTGCTTCATGGCCAGCGCATCAAGGCCGCTGGCATCGGTCATTTGGTGGATATAGCCGCGCGATGCGAGCAGGCGGAGCAGATCGGACGAATATTCGGTCATGATGCGACGGCGCTTAGGCCAGATCGGGGCCGCCGCGCAATCTCGGCGCATGCTTGGGTCGTGGAACCGACGAGCCGCAACCCGCTATCGGTACAGATCCGTCAACATGGCCATCGACTGTTGGTGGGTAAGATCAAGGTGAAGCGGCGTCACTGCTACATAGCCGTCCTGCACCGCTTCCAGATCCGTATGATGCGCCGGGGTCTCGACCGTCGGGCCCAGGCCGAACCAGAAATATTCATCACCGCGCGGATCGCGGTTGCCGATAATCCTCAATCGCCCATAGTCGCGCAATCCCTGATCCACGACCCGCACGCCCTTGACGCTGTCGGCGCGACACGCGGGAAAATTGATGTTCACCAAGGTGCGCGGCGCCAGCGGCGCATCGATCAATGGGCGCAGGACCTTCTTGCCCCAGGCGGCGGCAGATTCGAACGGCGCGGCATCGCCCATGCCCTGTTGCCCATAAACCTGGCTGAGCGCGATCGAGCGGACGCCGGCAAGGGCGCCTTCCATTGCGGCGGATACGGTGCCGGAATAGGTAACGTCTTCGGCAAGATTGGCGCCACGATTGACACCCGACAGGATCAGATCGGGGCGATGATCCTTCATGATGCGGGCGAGTGCCATCATCACTGCATCGGTGGGGGTACCGGCGACCGCAAAGCGGCGGTCGTCATGTCGGTGAATGCGGATCGGCCGCGTCAACGTCAGCGAGTGGCCGGCTCCCGACTGCTCATCTGCCGGGGCGACCACCCAGATATCGTCTGACAGGGTCCGCGATATTGTCTCCAGAACCTTGAGCCCCGGCGCGTGATAGCCATCATCGTTGGTCAGCAGGATCCGCATCAGGCGGGCTCGAGCCGGTTAAGGCCCTTCAAATACGGCTGCAGAGCCTCCGGAATCGAAACCGATCCATCCGCCTGTTGATAGTTTTCAACGACCGCCACCAGCGTTCGTCCAACCGCAAGACCCGATCCGTTGAGCGTGTGGACAAAGCGGGTCGGCTTGTCACCATGCGGGCGGAAGCGCGTATTCATGCGGCGGGCCTGGAAATCGGTGCAGGTCGAGCAGCTGGAAATTTCGCGAAAACGCGCCTGGCCGGGCAGCCAGACTTCAAGATCATAGGTTCGCGCGGCGGTGAAGCCCATGTCCCCGGCACATAATTTCATGCGCCGGTACGGCAGGCCCAGCCGGGTCAGAATATCTTCCGCACATCCGGTCATGCGTTCATGTTCGGCCTCGGATTGTTCGGGCGTCGTGATCGACACCATCTCGACTTTTTCAAACTGGTGCTGCCGGATCAGCCCGCGGGTGTCGCGGCCGGCCGCGCCGGCCTCCGACCGGAAACAGGGGGTCAGCGCGGTGAAGCGCAGCGGCAAGGCTTCTTCCGGCAAAATCTGTTCGCGCACGATGTTGGTCAGCGACACTTCGGCGGTCGGGATCAGCCAGCGGCCATCGGTCGTCTGGAACAAATCCTCGGCGAATTTGGGAAGCTGACCGGTGCCAAAAGCGGCGTCGTCCTTGACCAGCAGCGGCGGGACGACTTGTTCATAGCCATGCTCCTCGGCGAGCGCATCAAGCATGAACTGGCCAAGCGCTCGGTGGAGCTTTGCGGCCGCGCCACGGATCAGCGTAAAGCGTGAACCGGCAATCGCGACGCCGGTTTCGAAGTCGAGACCAAACGCCGGGCCGATCGCATCATGCTCGCGTGGGTC
>JAIELC010000040.1 GCA_019753375.1 Sphingomonas sp. | reverse complement strand
TCATGCAGCCGGTGCGCACGGTCGATCCAGAATTCAATATGGTCGGGCGTCACGCGGTAGCCCGACCAATGCGGCGGGCGCGTGACGGGAACGCCGTCAAAGCGCGCTTTCATCGCCTCAAACCGCGCCTCGAAGGTTTCGCGCGAATCGAGCGGTCGCGACTGGTCCGATGCCCAGGCGCCGAGCTGCGAATCGCGGCCGCGTGTCGCAAAATATGCATCGGCTTCCGCCTCGGACACGGGCGATACCGGCCCTTCGATCCGGATCTGGCGCCGCAGGGATTTCCAATGGAACAGCAAGGCCGCGTGCGCATTGGCGGCCAGATCACCGGCCTTGCGGCTTTGCTGATTGGTGTAAAAGACAAAACCGTCCGGGCCATGCCCTTTCAACAACACCATGCGAAGCCCAAGCCGGCCATGCGCATCCGCTGTCGCCAGCGCCATGGCGTTGGAGTCGTTGATTTCACTGGCGCGCGCCTCGGCATACCATTCGTCGAACAAGGCAAAGGGATCATTGGTTGCCGGCGGAGCGGATACGGTACGGGTATCGGTCATGCGGTGCGCTTTATCGACGACAGGCGGCGTCGTCACCCCAAGCCGTGATTTAACCGCACAAAGCGGATCAAGCTTGTTGCACGGCAGCATGGATTGTGGTCACGTCCGGTTTACATCGCAACAGAGGGAAAAATGATCGCGTGACCATGTCACCGCCCCGGATCCGGCCCGTTTGATGGCGACGGTATCGGCCCCTCCCACGCTGATCGACCCGGCGACGCACGCAGCCCGATGGATGGCCGACTATTGCCGGCAGGCGACGCACGGCGACGTGATGCGCAGCGGCGGTGACGCCTGGGCACGCATGCTGGAGGAATTGGCCGGCGCGGTCGGCGACGATCTGGGGCACGCCCGCGAGCGCGTTCAGCGCCAGGCCGAGGATATTGGCACCGGGTTTCGGATTATCGGCGAAACCGAGGAACGACCCTGGCCCGTGTCGCCCGTCCCGTTGCTGATCGCCGAACAGGAATGGGCAGGGATTGCCGCGGGCGTGATCCAGCGCGCCGAATTAATGGAACTCATCCTTGCCGATCTCTACGGTCACGGACATCTGATCCGCGGCGGCCATGTACCCGCCGCGCTGGTCACCGGCAGCCCCTATTATTTGCGGCCGCTTGCCGGACTGACACCCCCTGGCGGGCACCATCTGCACTTTGTTGCGATCGATCTGGCGCGCGGCCCCGCTGGCGAATGGCGCGTGTTGGGCGATCATCTGCGCGCGCCCGCCGGGGCCGGCTATGCGCTGGAAAACCGGCTGGCGATGACCCGCACGCTGGGGGGCCTGCAATCGCGCCTGAATGTGCAGCGCCAGGCGCCGTTTTTTGCCGCGTTTCGCGAAGGACTGGCGGCAGCGTGCAAGCGCAGCGAGCCGCGCATGGGCCTGCTGACACCGGGGCGATATAATCCAAGCTACACCGAACAGGCGCATCTTGCCCGGTATCTGGGGCTGTTGCTGGTCGAAGGCGGCGATCTGGCGGTGCTGGAAGACAAGCTGTATGTCCGCACCATCGCCGGACTGAAGCGCATCGATGCGCTTTGGCGACGGATTGATCCGCGACTGCTTGACCCGCTGGCATTCGATTCGCATTCGACCATCGGCGTCCCCGGCCTGATCGACGCAATGGCAGCCGGCAATGTCGTGGTTTCCAATGCGCCGGGGGCGGCCGTGCTCGAATCCCCTGCCTTTGGGGCCTTTATGCCGATGCTGGCGACGCGGCTGACCGGTGCCGATCTGATCATTCCCAATATCGCGACCTGGTGGTGTGGCCAGCCCGCCGAATGCGCGGAGGTTCAGGCCAATCTGGATCATCTTTTGATCGGTCCGGCATTTCACGACGCACCGCTGGGCCTGCCAGAGGGTGAGGCGATCAGCGGCGCGGACCTGACCGGTGCGGCGCGCGCGGCGCTGATCGACGATATGACGCGACGCCCGCAAGACTATGTCGGCCGCGAAATCGTCCATCTGTCGACCATGCCGGTGGTCACCGAGGACAGGCTGATTCCGCGGCCCTTTACGCTGCGCGTCTTTGCCGCCCGTGGCGCCGATGGCGGCTGGACCGTGATGCCCGGTGGCTTTGCGCGAATCGCCGAGCATCCCGATGTGCGGGCATCGGTGATGGGCGAAGGTAGCTGGTCGGCCGATGTCGCCATCCACGGCGATGCGCCGGTTGCCCCGGTGTCGCTGTTATCGACGCCTGATTCCACGCATATCCGGCGTAATCCCGGCACATTGCCCAGCCGGGTTGCCGATAATTTCTTCTGGCTGGGTCGGTATCTGGAACGCGGCGAAGCGTTGCTGGGGGTCATCCGGGTGATGCTGGGCAATTCGATCGACATGGACGCCGGCGCCGCGCTGAGCCCTGAAACGGTCGGGCGGCTGGTCGGGATTGTGGTCGACGCTGGCGCGGCGCCGCATCCAACATCGCTGCGGCGGACCGACCTGTTGAATTTCGCGCGCACCGCCATGGAGGCAAGCGACAGTGGCTGGTACAGCGTGCGCGCCATCAACCGGTCGGCGCGCGCCATCGGCGCGGGATCGCGCGACCGGCTGTCAGCGGATATGGTCAGGCTGCTGGATGCGCCCTTCCCCAACGGCGGCGCGCTGCTTGACCGGGCCGGCACGCTGCAGCGCCGCTATGCCGCCATGGCCGGGCTGACCGGTGAACATATGAGCCGCACCGCGGCCTGGCGATTCCATGATCTGGGGCGGCGGATCGAACGCGCCGCCGCGGTTACCCGGGCGGTGCGATCGTTCGGGCTGGGCGATGCGACATCGGACGATCTGTCGACGCTGCTCGATCTGGCCGACAGCCAGATCAGCTATCGCCAACGCTATCTGACCGGCATTGCCCGATTGCCGGTGGTCGATCTGGTAACGCTTGATCCCGGCAATCCGCGCGCGGTCGCGCACCAGACGGCGGCGATCCTTGATCACCTGCAGGCGCTGCCCGTGCTGGCCGATGACGGGATGGCCGAAGCGCAGCAGGTCGAGGCCAATGCCATCAACGCGATGGTCACGACGGCGACGGCGGCGACCCTGAACGAGGCGCGGCTGCGCGAGATCGAACAGCGGCTGATGACGCTCTCCAACCTGATTGCGCGCCGGTATTTCCTGCAAGGGGCTGAGCCGCTTCGTGCTGGCGGCCTGACGCTGGCATGACCGGATATCTGGCCCGGGGTCTTGCCCAAACCGTAAACAGGCCGCGGCGATGATTTACGATATTCGCCATGTGACGCGTTTTCACTATGGCAATGCCGCGCAGTTTGCGCGCTGCAATCTGCGCCTGAAACCGATCGACTGGGCCGGGCAAAATCTGGAACGCTATCGGTTGTCGATCATGCCGACCGGACGCACCGTGCCGGTGCGCGCCAGCGCAGGGCTGGCCAATATCGTGCGGCTGACCATTGAAGAGCCGGTGCGGCAGCTGACGATCGAGAGCGTTTCGCGGATTACGGTCGATCGGATGGTGCCGATGATCCATCCCGATGATCCGACCATCGCCCAGGTGGCACAGGCGGCGCGCGCCTGTCGCGATCCATCGCCAATGGGGCCCAGTGCCTATCTGTATCCGTCGCCGCTGATCCCGCTGGACCGCGACATTGCCGATTGGTGCGCCGAAGAATTGACGCCTGATCGACGCATCACCGACGCCGCCATTGCGTTGGCGCAGCGGATTCAGCGCGAATTCGCGTTCGATCCGACCGCAACATTGGTCGACACCCCGCCCCATGACGCCTTTGTGAAGCGCGGCGGGGTGTGCCAGGATTTCGCCCAGATCATGATTTCGGGGCTGCGCGCCGCCGGGCTCGCGGCGGCCTATGCATCGGGCTATATCCGGACCATCCCGCCGCCCGGCCAGGAACGATTAATCGGTGCCGATGCCACCCATGCCTGGGTGATGCTGTGGTGCGGCGACGTGCTGGGCTGGATTGGCGTCGATCCGACCAACGGCATCTGGATGGCGGGTGATCACATCGTGATGGCGGTGGGGCGCGACTATGCGGAGATCGCCCCGATCGATGGAATCGTGCTTGGGTCGGGCATGCAGCAGATGGACGTCACGGTGGATGTCGCCCCGCTGGAGACCGCATAACCGCGTTCGCCATTTGCGCTCTGCCCGCCGATACCCCAAATAGGCGGCAGAACAGCCGTTTTGGATATTATATGGCAGACCCCTATTCCATTCTGGGCGTACCGCGCAGCGCCGGTGAAGCCGACATTAAAAAGGCCTATCGCAAGCTCGCCAAAGAGCTCCACCCCGATCGCAACAAGGATAACCCCAAGGCATCGGAGCGGTTTTCGCAGGTCACCAACGCCTATGACTTCCTGTCCGACAAGGACAAGCGCGCGCGCTTTGACCGGGGCGAGATTGACGGCGACGGCAATCCGACGATGCCGTTCGGCTTCAACCGCGGGCAGGGTGGAAACAGCAGCACCTTTCGCCCCGGCACCGCCGATTTCGATTTTGGCGGCGGCGACGCGGGCGATCTTGGCGATCTGTTCGAAGGGTTGTTCGGCGGGCGCAAAACCGGCTTTTCGGGCGGATTTGGTCGGCGGCCCCAGCCCAAGGGCGCCAACATCGCCTATGCGCTGGCCGTGCCCTTTGTCGATGCAGCCGCGCTGACTCCGCAACGCGTGACGCTGGCCGATGGCAAGTCGATCGAATTCAAGCTGGCGGCCGGATTGGAAAACGGCACCCAGATCCGCCTCGCCGGCAAAGGCGAACAGGGACCGGGCGGCGCCGGCGATGCAATCATCACGCTGACGATCCAGCCGCACCGTTTCTTTACCCGCGACGGCGACGATGTCCGCATCGACCTGCCCATCACCCTCGCTGAAGCGGTGCTGGGCGCGACGGTGCGCGTGCCGACGGTCGAGAGCGCGGTGATGCTGACCATCCCCAAGGGATCAAATTCCGGCAAGGTGCTGCGCCTGAAGGGCAAGGGCTTTCACAAAAAGGGCGGCGGGCGCGGCGATCAGCTGGTGACGCTGATGGTCGATCTGCCGGTCGATGATGATGCGCTGGTCGAGTTTGTCGAACAATGGCCCGGCCGCGAAAAATGGCGGCCGCGCGACAAGCTGGGCCTGTAACGCCCCCGTGCAGGATTTTTCCCCCGAATCGCCCGAAGCGCGGCGCCGCGGGCGGCCGCGGCCGCGCCTCACCCGGCGCCTCGCCTTCATGCAACCGGGCAGCTATGTCCGCGAATTGCTGAAGCGGATCATTGTCGGCGTGGTCAGCGATGGTTTTGTCCATGCCGGCAACCTCGCCTATCTGTCGCTCCTGACGCTGTTTCCGTTCTTCATCGTGGCGGCGGCGATTGCGCGACTATTTGGCCGCACCGATGCCGGGCTGCGGACGGTAAATCTGTTCCTCGAAAGCGTTCCGCCGGCCGTGGCGCGCGCGCTGCAGACCCCGATTGCCGATGTCCTTGCCGCGCGGTCCGGTTCGCTGCTGTGGTTCGGCGCACTGGTCGGGCTGTGGACGACGGCCAGCTATATCGAGACGATCCGCGATATTCTGCGCCGCGCCTATGGCGTCAAATCGCAACGCACCTTCTGGCAATATCGGCTGGGGTCGGCGGCGATGATCCTGGCGTCGCTGATGCTGGTGCTGGTCGCGTTCAGCCTGCAGGTAACGCTGGTGGCGGCGGAAACCTTTATCCTGCGCGCCATGCCCTTTGCGGTCGACGCGGTCGGCGTGCTGCACCTGACCCAGCTGGTGCCGGCGCTGGCGCTGTTCGGGGCGCTGTATATGCTGTTCTTCCTGCTGACGCCGGGCAAATACCGCGACAATGGCAGCCCGAAATGGCCGGGCGCGTTGTTCACGGTCGGCTGGTGGGTGCTGGTGACCGACAATCTGCCCCGGGTCCTGTCGCTGCTGACCAATTACGACATGACCTATGGCAGCCTGGCCGGGGTGATGATCGCGCTGATTTACTTCTTTCTGGTCGGTTTTGGGCTGGTCGTCGGCGCGCAGATCAACGCAGCACTGGCGGAAGGCGACGAACCCGGAGTAGAGGACGCGGACACGATGATGATCGACGATAAATTAGGGGGACTGGCCGCGTGACGGGATTGATGGCGGGAAAGCGCGGGCTGATCATGGGCCTTGCCAATGATCGCTCGCTTGCCTGGGGCATTGCCAAGAAGCTGAGCGAGGCGGGCGCCGAGCTGGCCTTTTCCTATCAGGGCGAAGCGATGGAAAAGCGCGTCCGCCCGCTTGCCGAGCAATTGGGCGTGGCGCGGTTGTTCGATTGCGATGTGTCCGACATGGCGGCGCTTGACCACATTTTTGCGCAATTATCGGCAGAGTGGCCCACGATCGACTTCGTCGTTCACGCCATCGGCTTTTCGGACAAGAACGAATTGCGCGGTGGTTATGTCGACACCAGCCTCGACAATTTCCTGATGACCATGAACATCAGCGTCTATTCGTTCGTCGCGGTGGCCAGGCGCGCCCGCGACATGATGCCCAATGGCGGCGCGCTGCTGACGCTCAGCTATTACGGCGCGGAAAAGGTCATCCCGCATTATAATGTCATGGGCGTCGCCAAGGCCGCGCTGGAAACCAGCGTCCAGTATCTGGCGGTCGATCTGGGCCGCGACAATATCCGCGTCAACGCGATTTCCGCCGGCCCGATCAAGACGCTGGCGGCCAGCGGCATCGGCGATTTCCGGCTGATCCTGAAATGGAACGAATATAATTCCCCGCTCAAGCGCAACGTCACGATCGAAGATGTCGGCGGCGCCGGGCTTTACCTGCTGAGCGATCTGTCGAGCGGCGTGACTGGCGAGACGCATCATGTCGATGCCGGCTATAACGTGATCGGCATGAAGGCCGAGGACGCCCCGGATATCGCGCTGGGATGAGCAGCAAGGGCGCCGGTCCCGTGCCACGGCAGCGTTAGCATTGGTCGTCGTCCATCGCGCCTTTGGCATGCGTTTCATCATCTTTGTCGATGATCATGAACCGGCGCATGTGCATGTCAGGGGCGATGGGGAGGCAAAGGTCAATCTGGTCGGCCCGGATGGCGGGCCGGACGTCGTTTGGATCGTGGGCATGACGAGAGCCGATGAACGTCGTATATTAAAGGAAATTCGCGAGCAGCGCGACGTGCTGCTGCGACATTGGAGCGACATTCATGGCTGAGCCAAGGGGGGAAGACTGGGATGCCGCCGAACAGCGCGGGCGGATCGCCATGTTGACCGAACCACGCGCTTTATCCGCACATTATGATGCGGCCATCGACCGTGTGGTTGTGGAATTGGTGAATGGCTGCACCTTCATGTTCCCACCACGGCTTGCGCAGGGACTTGAACATGCAACCAAGGAGGAGCTTGCCACCGTCGAGACCAGTCCGTTTGGCTTTGGGCTGCACTGGGAGCAATTAAATGCCGACTTCACGGTCGCGGGCCTGATGGCGGGCCGATTTGGCACGGCGCGATATATGGCGGATCGCTTCGGTCCCGCCTGGAACGCTGTTGCTGCCGAATGAGCCACAACAGCTTCGGCCATCTTTTCCGTTTCACGACCTGGGGAGAGTCGCACGGGCCCGCCATTGGCGCGGTGGTGGATGGCTGTCCGCCGGGGCTCGCGCTCAGCGAAGCCGATATCCAGCCGTTCCTCGACAAGCGCCGCCCCGGCACCAGCCGTTTCACGACGCAGCGGCAGGAACCCGATGTGGTGCGCATCCTGTCGGGCGTGTTCGAGGGGCGGACGACGGGCACGCCAATCAGCCTGATGATCGACAATGTCGACCAGCGATCCAAAGATTATACCGACGTCGCCAAGGCCTATCGCCCCGGCCATGCCGATTATGCCTATGATGCCAAATATGGCTTGCGCGATTATCGCGGCGGCGGGCGATCGTCTGCGCGCGAAACCGCGTCGCGTGTCGCCGCGGGCGCGATCGCGCGGCTGGTGATCCCCGAAGTGACGATCATCGCCTGGGTTGAGGCGATTGGTGGCGACGCGATCGATCCGGCCAATTTCGACGCAGCACAGATCGACCAGAACCCGTTTTTCTGCCCCGATCCGGTTGCGGCTGCCCGCTGGGAAGCAACGGTCGACGCCGCGCGCAAGGCGGGATCATCACTGGGCGCGGTGATCGGGTGTTCGGCAACGGGCGTCCCCGCCGGCTGGGGCGCGCCGCTCTATGCAAAGCTCGATGCCGATCTGGCCGCCGCGTGCATGAGTATCAACGCCGTCAAGGGCGTAGCGATTGGCGATGGCTTTGCGGCGGCGGCCTTGTCGGGTGAGGACAATGCCGACCGGATGCGGCCGGGGGCGGACGGCCCGGAATTTCTGGCCAACCATGCCGGCGGCATTGCGGGCGGGATTTCAACCGGCCAGCCGGTCACGCTGCGGGTTGCCTTCAAACCGACCAGTTCAATCCTGACGCCCGTCGAAACCATCACCCGCGACGGTGCAGCGACCGAAATCGCCACCAAAGGCCGGCATGATCCGTGCGTGGGGATCCGCGGGGCGCCAGTCGTCGAGGCGATGGTCGCGCTGGTACTTGCCGATCACAAATTGCGCCACCGTGGCCAGATCGGCTGATCGGGTCGATGGGCATCCCGGCAGCGATCGGGCAAGCCCTGCCCCAGTTGATATTTTGGCAATTATGCACTTTAGTTAGCAGCAAAAATGACCGAATCGAGCCAAAGCCAGCAAAGCCTTAGACCCTTGACCGTTCCCGCCATGATCGAGGCCGGAGTTCAAGCGTTCGCGGTCACGGATCAGTTACGAATGAAAATGGAAGAGGCTGCGCTCCATTCCATACGAGGATTATTGGGAAATGATCCATTCGAGACTTCGGCTTATTCGCTGGAAGCAATTGCTCAAGAGGTAGTGGCTTGCGTCCTGTCGTGCGCCAAGTCTCCAGATCAGTTACCGCAAACTGCATAGCGAATAGCACCGTATCAATATAGGTTCGCAGACGGTCCACCGCCTCCGTGGGCGTGACATCAGACGTGTCGTAGACAAGGCGATCAGGTTGACGTGATTGCGGTTTTCGGATGGCTGCCCTCTTATCGATCTTGAGGATCGTCCCGCTTTTTAAGCGCCATTGGTCGTGGACATAGCGGTTTCTAAGAGGCCCAAGTTCGTCGGTTATCCGCTTGAAAAGTCCTTCAACCCACTCACGCCAGGGTCCATCCAGTTCACGATATACCAACAATCGCCTGATGATACCGATACGAGATTCCAGCCTGTCTGTTGCAGCAGCGATGCTGGCGGCTACGGCTCGGTCACAATTCATAAGCGGCTCTAACAGGCTATCGACGGCGTTATCGAGCGCAGCCCAAGACATGCACAGCTCGCCAATGGCCCGCGCATGATCGAGCATAGCGGACTGAGCTTCTTTCATAGCCTTTTCGAGACTTTCGGAGTATTGAACGACCATGAGCATTCCCAAGCTGAACGATGACAC
>JAIELC010000096.1 GCA_019753375.1 Sphingomonas sp. | reverse complement strand
GCTCTGCTGGATTGAAGCGGTTGTCCATTGGACGCTCGTTCCACGACTTCACATGGAAGCGTTGATGAAGCGTCTCTGGCTCAGCCCTGTTGCGGGGGAGGTTGCACAACGCGATAGTTTGCGCCGAAGCACTTAGGGCTGCAAGCGGATGGATGCCGCTAGCAGTTGGCTGTCAGCGGCGACAACTGGTCGATTGCGGACATTGCCTCGGACCCGCAAACAGGGCAGTTTTGCGGAATGAGGCATCCCGAAGCGAGGTTCGTCGTCGAGGTTACGGCAGATGATGAGATTGTCTGCCGAGCGCCCAAGCTGATGGAGCAGCGCATCAAGATGGCTGACCTTGCGGCAGTGTATGTCGAGACAAACGACAGCGGCCCTTGGGGCGCGGACGTTTGGTGGCTGCTGAACGACAACACCGGGCAGACACAGGTGGCGTTCCCACAGTTGGCGACCGGGGAAGAGGCAGCGCTTGAACGGTTGCGACTACTCCCCGGCTTTGAAGTGCGGGGGATGAACTCGGGCGAGAACGCCCGGTTCATGTGCTGGCTGAAACCCTGCGCCTTGCGTCATGACGATCAATAAACTCGCGTTATTCGAGGCGACAAAATCACTATGGCCCGCGACGATTGATCTGAACAAGGACCCTGACGGGCCGCATGATATTTATTGGGCGTTGGAGCGGATTGTCCCTGTGGACGATGATTGGCAGCAGATCGCCATGTGGTCGTTCCACCAAGCGCTTGATGAGATGGAGAAGCGAGCTGCGGCGACGGGAGTGTCGATCATCGCGCCTCACGCTGTCCAGTTCGCTGACTTTGACAAGTGTATGCGGTCCAACCTCGCAGGCGACGAGTGCTAAGCGATGGAACGGGCATTTTGGGAGAGTGACACCGATTAGCAACAACGGCGGCCCGATGTCTGCTATTGGGGCGAAAGCCGTCATTCCGACTCATCGTTCGACTACCGACGGCATAGCGACACGGCTTGTGATCGACTCAATCAGCAACCGACCGGAAGGATTGTGACTATAATGGTGGTGTTTTGCCGATACTTCCGACGTCACGTCGATTTAAATATCTGATATTTGATCAAAACATGGTGCCGCTTACAGGACTCGAACCTGTGACCCCCGCATTACGAATGCGATGCTCTACCAGCTGAGCTAAAGCGGCACATCGACACGGGCGGGTGTGCCCGTTTGTCTCGGCGGCGCGATTACCAGCAGTTGGGCCGGGTGACAAGCGTGAAGCCATGATGGGGGCACAGGGCGCGTAATCTGGCGACGCATTGGGCGCTTGCTTGGGCGTTTCTGGCAAAACGACATGCGCTTTACAGATCGTTTACCACAATCAGGCACAAGCTGTTCCACAACCGCGGGCGACGCCCTTCAGGAATGGTGCATGGATAGGCTTTACGGGCTCGACGGCAGCGATCGCTATGATGATCGGTTCAGTGCGTTGGAACAGGATGGGGCGGACATGGCGGACATGACGGTCGATGACAATCAGGCGCTCGATATCGGCACCGACGAGCGGCGCATGCAGGTGCGCGCCTATAATCACTGGGTGTCGCTGCTGAACGGCCGCGCCTATCCCGCGATCGAGGATCTTGATCCCGAGAGCATCATCGATTTTGGCCCGCACAGCGTGCTGCTCGATTTCACCGCAGGCATTGAAGATCCTGCGATTCGTTTTCTGGGCGCGTCGCTGCGCGAGGAATGCCATCTCGACCCGGGCGTGACGCATATCGGCCAGGTCCCGGGCCGGTCGCTGTTGTCGCGGCTGACCGATCATTATCTGCAGATCATCGCCAATTGCGCGCCCATCGGATTCGAGGCCGAATTCACGAATTCGCGTGGTCATAACACCATGTACCGCGGCATTTTGATGCCATTTTCGTCGGACAACGACACGATCGATTTCATCTACGGCGTGATCAACTGGAAAGAGCTGGTCAGCGTTGACGAACAGGCCGCGCTTGAAGCCGAAGTTGCCAAGGCCGTGCGCGCCGCGCCGCCGCCCCCGCCGCCGTCAGCGGTCTGGGCGGATGGGCCAAGCGCGGGTTTTGGCGGCGATACGGATGCGCCCGCCGCCGCCGAAACCCCTGAAGATGACGGGCTGCCGGTGCTTGACCTGACCGGGATAGCGACCGTGCTGGCCGACCAGCTGATGCTGGCGCAGCAAAGCGCCGCTGCCTTCCGCGCCGCCGACACGCGCAGCCGCGCCGCGCTCTACCGCGCGCTTGGCCGGGCTTATGATTTTGCGCATGCGACTGCGGCTGACCCGACAGGATTTGCCGACCTGCTCAACCGGTCGGGACTGGTGGCGCAGGCGCGGGCGCCGATGACGCCGATCGTCAAGCTGGTGTTCGGGCTCGACTATGACAAAACGCGTGTCACCGAATTCGCCACCGTGCTTTCCCATGCGGCCGAAACGGGCGTGCCCGAAGGCGGGCTGATCGACTATCTCGACAGCGTCGAAGGCGGCATCAAGGGCGTGGTGAAGGCCGCGCGCAGCCTGCGCCGGCCGGTGACCAAACCCGATACCGCCGGGCAGGCACGACGCAAACTTGCCGGGCATCCCGTGCTGGCCAGAATTGCCATGCCGACCCGCGCGGTCGCCGGCGATTATGTCCTGTTGCTGGCCCGCGCCGACGGTCAGGGCAGCCTCGACATCGTCGCCAGCATCGACAATGCGGCCGCCCTTACCGACCGCGCAATCCGGCTCGCAACAGCCTGACAACCCCGCCGCGCCGTAACGTCGGCACCCGTCCCGGCCTGCCCTGATCGTCGGCACGGCGATGGGCGTCGCAATCTGCCTTGTGATCGGCCAGCGCCGGGGGCATAGCGGCGCGCATGGCCAAGACGACGTTGAAATCGCTGTCGGACGCACTTGCTGCTCGACTGGTTGAAGGTGCCCTTCCGGGCGAACTGAAAGGGTTCGGCAAGGCCGAGCGGGCAGAGGCGGCGCGCTTCATGGCCGCCACCGCAGAAAAGCGTCCACCCGGCACTATTAGCCTGACACTGGAGACGATATCGGCCGATGATACCGATCGGCGGATGCGGCTGGCGATTGTTAATGACGACATGCCGTTTCTGGTCGATTCGATTGCCGCCACGATTGCCGCGCATGATATTGCGATCAACCGGATCATCCACCCGCTGGTACCGGTGACCCGATCGGCAACCGGCCAGCTTGAATCGGTTGGCGAGGGTCCGCGCGAATCGATGATCTATATCGAAATGGATCGGGCTGATGCGCGGACGCGCCGGGCACTGGCAGGCGATATCGACTTTGCGCTCGCCAATGTGCGCAGCGCCGTCAATGACTGGGCGACGTTGCAACTGATGATGGCCGCCGACGCGACATGGCTGCGCGAGAGCGGGCGTGACCCGACGGGCGAAGGCGCCGCGCTGCTCGATTGGTTCCTTGATCGCAACCTGACGTTGCTGGGGCATGAAAAGTGGCGGCTGGACGGCAAGACGAGCGATGCCCTGGGCATTGCCCGCCACCGCCAGCCAGTGCCGTTGCTGGCCGATGCATCGCGGCTGCTGGCAATCGACTGGTTCCAGGAAGGCAATGACGCGCCGCTGATCGTCAAATCAAATCTCTATTCCAGCGTCCATCGCCGCGTCCCGCTTGATCTGATTATCCTGCCGATCATCGAGGGCAGGAAAGTGGTCGGCCTGTCGATTCATGCCGGGCTGTGGACAAGCGCCGCGTTGCGTGCCGCACCCGAAGATGTACCGGTGCTGCGCGCACGACTGGCCGCCCTCGAAGCGCGGTTTGGGTTTGATCCCAAGAGCCATGCCGGCAAGGCGCTGACCCATGCGCTGGGGGCCTTGCCGCATGATCTGGTTACCGCGTTCAGCCCCGAATCGCTTGAAGAACTCGCGCTGACCGCCATGTCGCTGGCCGATCGCCCCCGCCCCGAAATGGTGCTGATCCGATCGATCCTGGGGCGCCACATGTTCGCGTTCATCTGGCTGCTGCGCGACGATTTGTCGACCGCACGGCGGATCGCGATCGGTGACATGCTGGCAGAGGCATCCAACGGCATTCTGCTCAACTGGTCGATCGGGCTGGAGGACGGCGTGGTTGCGATGATCCGCTACACCTTCGATCTCCGCGGTGATGGCCGGATGCCCGACACCGCGCCGCTCCACCACCGGCTCGAACGCATGGTGCGCGGCTGGGTACCGGCGGTTGAGGCGGCATTGGCGGAATGTACCGATGCCGCGCGGGCGACCCGGCTGGCACTGCGCCACGCCGCCACCTTTCCTGCCGCCTACCGTGCAACCAGCACCGCCGAAGAGGCAGCACGCGACATCATGGCGCTGGCGCCGCTCGAAACCCCCGATGACCGCGCCGTCAGGCTATATCGCGGCAATGCTGGCCTTCGCCTGAAGATTTATCGATTGGGTGGCGCGCTGGCGCTGTCCGATGCCGTCCCGGTGCTGGAGAATTTCGGCTTCCGGGTGATTGAGGAAGTGCCCACCGCGCTGTCGGATGATCTGCGCGGCTTTGTCCATGATTTTGAAGTCGAGGCCGCAGCAAAAACATTGGCCGGCACCGATTTCTCGGTGCTGGAAGGCGCGATCGCGGCGGTACTGACGGGTGCTGCGGAAAATGATCAGTTCAATCGACTGATCGTCGACCTGGGCATGGCCCCGGCGTCGGTCGTCTTGTTCCGCGCCTGGTTCCGGTATCTGCGCCAGGCGGGGATGAGCTATGGCCTGAATACCGTGGTCGATGCGCTGCGCGACGCGCCGGCGGTTGCCGATGCCCTGATCGCGCGGTTTGAAGCGGCGCATCATCCGTCGAAGAAAGGCGATGTCGAGGCGGCAGCAAAGGCCATCGACAAGGCGCTCGATGATGTGTCGGCGATCGACAATGATCGGATTCTTCGCGCGATCCGTGGGGTGATCAAGGCGACATTGCGCACCAACGCCTTTGCTCCGGCCGCCAAGGAAGCGCTGGCATTCAAGCTTGATTCCGCGCTGGTTCCCGGTTTGCCTGCCCCGCTGCCGTGGCGCGAAATCTGGGTTTATTCGCCGCGCGTGGAGGGGATCCATCTGCGCGCCGGCCCGGTCGCGCGCGGCGGGTTGCGCTGGTCCGACCGGCGCGACGATTTCCGTACCGAAATTCTGGGGCTGATGAAGGCGCAGCGCGTCAAGAACGCGGTGATCGTCCCGACCGGGGCCAAGGGCGGGTTCTACCCCAAGCAATTGCCGCCGGTCAGCAACCGTGATGCCTGGCTGGCGGAAGGCACGGAAAGCTACCGGATCTTCATTCGCTCGCTGCTGTCGATCACCGACAATATTGTCGATGGCAAGGTCGTCCATCCCGACAAGGTCGTGATCCACGACGGCGACGATCCCTATTTCGTGGTCGCCGCCGACAAGGGCACCGCGACATTCAGCGATGTCGCCAACGCGATCGCGCTCAGTCGCGGATTCTGGCTGGGCGATGCGTTCGCGAGCGGCGGGTCGGTCGGCTATGACCACAAGGCAATGGCGATCACCGCGCGCGGCGCCTGGCTGTCGGTCCAGCGCCATTTTGCCGAGCGCGGGCTGGATGTGCAGAGCCAGCCGATCCAGGTCGCTGGCTGTGGCGACATGTCGGGCGACGTTTTTGGCAACGGCATGCTGCTGTCGAGAACGATCCGGCTGGTCGCCGCTTTTGACCATCGCCACATTTTTCTGGATCCCAATCCCGACCCCGAAAGCAGCTGGGAAGAACGCGCGCGGCTGTTCGCGCTGCCCCGCTCCAGCTGGGCAGATTATGATCCGGCGTTGATCTCCCGGGGCGGCGGCGTGTTTTCGCGCGCGGAAAAGTCGATCAGATTATCCAAGCAAGTGCGCGAGGTGCTGGGGATCGACGCCACCGAACTCGATCCGACCGCGCTGATCTCCGCTATCCTGCGCGCGCCGGTTGATCTGCTGTGGTTTGGCGGGATCGGCACCTATGTAAAGGCCGCCGCCGAAAACAATATTCAGGTGGGCGATCCGGCCAATGATCGGCTGCGCGTCAATGCCGAAGAGCTGCGCGCAACCGCGATCGGCGAAGGCGCCAATCTGGGCGTTACCCAGGCGGCGCGCATTGCCTTTTCCGAACTGGGCGGGCGGATCAACACCGATTTCATCGACAATTCGGCCGGCGTTGACTGCTCGGACAATGAAGTGAACATCAAAATCGCGCTCAATCGCGAAATGAACGAAGGCCGGCTGGCCGAAGCCAGGCGCAACAAGCTGCTCGCCGAGATGACCGATGACGTCGCGCATCTGGTGCTGGAGGATAACCGGCTGCAAACGCTCGCGCTGTCGATCCTCGAGATCGATTCGGTCCAGGGCCTGCCCAGCTATGTCCGCCTGATCGAGATTTTTGAAAGCGCCGGCCGGCTGGACCGCGCGGTCGAAGGGCTGGCCGCCAATGAGGATTTGCTGCGCCGCGCGCAGGACAGCCGCGGGCTGACCCGGCCCGAACTGGCGGTGCTGCTGGCCACCGCCAAACTGGCGCTGCAGGACGCGATTGAAAACAGTCCGCTGGGCCTTGACGATGATATGCTGCCCGATCTTCGCGCCGCCTTTCCACCGGCCATGCGCCGCAAATTCGGCGCCGCGATCGATGCGCACCGGTTGCGGCCGCAGATCGTGGCCACCAAGCTCGCCAACCGCCTGATCAACCGCGTCGGGGTGCTCCATCCCTTTGAGCTGGCCGAGGAGGAAGGCGCATCGATGGCGGATATCGCCGCGATGTTTGTGGCGGTCGAACGGCTTTTCGACCTGCCCGCGCTCTGGGCGGAGATTGAAAAGACCGATATGCCCGAACGCGCCCGCATTGTGATGTTCGACGAAGTCGCGGTCGCCACGCGCACCCAGATTGCCGATCTGCTGCGCGTTACCCGGACTGCCACCAGCCCGGCATCGGTGGTCGATCGCATTGGCGCGGGCATTGCCCGGCTCGACAAGCAGACCAAGACGCTGCTGGTTGCCGAAGCCCGCAACCATTCGGGCTGGGTCGCGGCGCGCATGGAGCGCGAAGGCGCGCCCCGCAAACTGACCAGCAAGGTCGTGCGGCTGTTTGAACTCGACGGCGCGGTCGGCCTTGCCGATCTGGGCGCGCGACTGGGCATCGACGAAGTCGTCCTGACCCGCGCCTTCACCCATCTGGGCGAGGCCCTTGGGCTTGACTGGGCGCAGGCCAATGCCGCCCGCATCAGCCCCAGCGACCCGTGGGAACGGCTGCTCATCGCCGGGCTTGCCCGCGATTTTCAACAATTGCGGCTTGAGTTTCTGGCCCGCACAACCGGCGGCGATCCCGGCGCGCTGGTCGACCATTGGCTGGCCGAGAATGACGGCCGCGTCCGGCAATTCAAAACCGTCGTGGAACGGGCGCGGCTGGCCGCCAATCCCAATGCGGCCATGCTGGCCCAGATTGCGGGACAGGCGCGGGTGTTGCTGGCCCGGTAGCCACAGCGCTCCGCTGGCCGCGATCCCGCAGGCAGGGTCGTCCCTCGATCAGCAGAACGGGACTGCGCGCCCGGCGGATTGACGCGGCGCCCTGAAAAAGCGCGGGATCAATCCCCCGCATCGGGCGCGCGCGCCCCGCCTGGCCATGCCCTTCATGTTGACACCCGGCCAAGCCAACAGACTTGTCATATTCTCCTTGCTAATGAGATCGACTCGCAATAGAGCCAATTTATCGCGAACGACTCTCAATAGCGTATCCAAGGGGAAACCATGTACCGCCTGCTCGTATCGACTTGTGTTGCCGCCCTTCTCTTCCCTGGCGCCGCGCTGGCGGTGGATACCGGCGCCGATGCTGGTGACAGCGCGCAGGATATTATCGTCACGGCCACGCAGGACCGCTACAAGATCGACGAAACGTCGAGCGCGACCAAGACCAAGACGCCGCTGGTCAATGTGCCGCAATCGGTGAGCGTTGTGACCAAGGCACAGATTGACGATCAGGCAATCCGGTCCATCATCGATCTGGTCCGGCTGGTCCCGGGCGTGTCGGGCGGACAGGGTGAAGGCAATCGGGATCAGATCACGCTGCGGGGCAATAATTCGACCGCCGATTTCTTTCTCGACGGGCTGCGCGACGACGTTCAATATTTCCGCAGCTTCTACAATCTTGACCGGGTCGAGATTTTAAAAGGACCCAATGCCACTATTTTCGGGCGCGGCGGCGGCGGCGGTGTCGTCAACCGCGTCACCAAATCACCGCTGGCGGGGGTGACCGCGGTTGATACCGCCGCGAGCATCGACACTTTTGCGGACTGGTCGCTGGCCGGGGATGCCAATGTCGCTTTGGGCGGCCAGACGGCGCTGCGCGTCAATGGCTATTATGAGCGGCTCGCCAACCACCGCGATTTCTACAACGGTGATCGCTATGCCGTGAACCCGGTGATCGCGACCGAAACCGCAAGCGGCGTGAAACTCAAGCTCGGCTATGAATATGTTGTCGATGCCCGCGTCGCCGATCGCGGCGTGCCGTCACAAAATGGTCGCCCGGTGACCGGTTTTCGCGACACGTTTTTTGGCCAGCCCGGCGTCAATCAAAGCGATTTGCGCGCGCATATCGTCTCGGGTCGCATCGACGCCCCGTTGGCGTCCAACCTGACCTTTACGGCGCAGGCGCTTTATGGCGATTACGACAAGAGCTATGTCAATGTGCAGCCATCGTCGGCGATTGGCGGCACCGCCAGCGCCCCGACGGTTGGCATCGATGCCTATGCCAACACAACCCAGCGCCAGAACGCCATCGCCCAGGCCAATCTGGAATGGCATGTCGCGACGGGCCGGATCAGACACACGATCCTGTTTGGCGGAGATTTTGCGCAGCAGGATAGCGACAATATCCGCACCACCGGCTTTTTCAGCCCGACCACGCCCACCGCAGCCAACCGCAGCGTAACGGTGCCACTGCGCGATCCTTTGAGCATCCCGACGGTGTATTTCATCAACAGCCCGACAGGGTTCAACAACCGATCAACCACCAGTGCACTCAGTCAGGGCTCGCTCTATCTGCAGGACCAGATCGAGATCGGCGATCACCTGCAGCTGGTGGGCGGTATCCGCTATGATCGTGTCGAATTGACCGTGAACAATCGCTATTCGGGTCAGATATTTGCGCGCGCCGACGATCTCTGGTCGCCGCGCGGCGCGATTATCGTCAAGCCCGCCAGGAACGCGTCGATCTATGCGAGCTATACCAAGTCCTTTTTGCCGCAATCGGGAGATCAGTTTACCTCGCTTGACGTGACCACCGCCGCGCTCGCGCCCGAACAGTTCGACAATTACGAAATCGGCGCGAAATGGGACGTCAAGCCGGGGCTGTCGCTGACCGCTGCTGCCTATCAGCTCGATCGCAGCAACACCCGCGCTGCGGGGCCGGTCGCGGGGACTATCGTGCTGACCGGTGGGCAACGGACGCGCGGCGTGGAGTTGAGCGCGACCGGACGGATCACCAGCCGCTGGCAGGCAACGCTGGGCTATGGCTATACCGATGCCGTGATCCGCAACACCACCACCGCCGCGATTGCCGGGACGCGCGTGGCGCAGGTACCA
>JAIELC010000041.1 GCA_019753375.1 Sphingomonas sp. | reverse complement strand
GTGTTTGCTGGCACCGGCCTGTTGCGCCCGTCCCCCGATGGCGAGGATTACCCGGCGATTGCGCGGCGTGTGTCGGGCTGGCTGGCCGACACCAACGATCACGATGGCGACCGGCTGGTCATCATGCACGGCATATCGAGCCGCGTGCTGCGCGGGGTGATGACCGGCCTCGACGATCATCCCGGCATTGGTGCCCCGGCCGCGCCCAGCCTGCCGCAAGGATCGCTGGTGATGATTGAGCAGGGGGTGGAGACCGTCATCCACCGCGGCAGCGGATATGCCCCGGCATGAGATTGGGCGCGGGCGCCTGGTTGCTGCGGCCACGGTTGCTGCCCGCGCTGCTGCCCGCGCTGATGGCCGTCTCCGGCGTCGCGCAGGCCCGCGAATCGTTGGGCGTCTATGATCGCTGGGGCGCGTTTCGCGATGCCAGCCCGCGGCGCTGCTACGCCATCGCCCTGCCGGTGCAGCGCGGCGGCAACCCCGGCTGGCGGCCCTTTGCCGCGATTGGCAGCTGGCCCGGTCAGGGCGCGCGCGGGCAATTCCATGTCCGGCTGAGCCGCGACCGCGATCCGCGCGCCAGGGTGACGCTGTCAATTGGCGAGCGCCGCTTTGATCTGGTCGCGGGCAATGCCGACGCCTGGGCGCCCGACAGTCGCACCGACGCCGCCATTATCGCTGCGATGCGGTCCGGCCGCAGCATGTCGGTCGAGACATTGGGCAAGAGCGGCCCCTTTGCCGATAGCTACACATTGCGCGGCGCGGCGACCGCCATTGATGCAGCGGCGTTGGGGTGTGTCGGGCGATAGCGCCGCCGCTAGCTTTTTTACCCCCGGTCGCGTATCGGCGCGCGATGCTCGAGACCGCCGCCGCCCATATGCCCATTGCCGGGCACATCGATCCCGTGCCCGTCCCGCGCGCCTTCACGCCGCGCGCCGATGGCCGCATTGACCTGATCGGCCTGTCTAGGGACGATCTGCGCCTGGCGCTGGAAACCGCGCAGCTCGAACCCAAGCAGGCCAAGCTGCGCGCCAAGCAGCTGTGGCACTGGATGTATAATCGCGGCGCCACCGAATTCTCGGTAATGACCGATATTTCCAAAACGATGCAGCCCTGGCTCGAACAGCGCTTTGTCATTGGCCGCCCGCAGGTCGTCGAGGCCCAGGTCTCCACCGATGGCACGCGCAAATGGCTGCTCCGCGCCGATGCCAATGATGGGCAGGGGGCCCAGGACTATGAAATGGTCTTCATCCCCGATGCTGACCGGGGCACGCTGTGCGTGTCCAGCCAGGTTGGCTGCACGCTCAACTGCCGGTTCTGCCATACCGGTACGATGCGGCTGGTCCGCAACCTGACCGCCGGCGAAATCGTCAGCCAGGTGATGCTGGCGCGCGACAGCCTGGGCGAATGGCCCAGCCAGCCCGAAGGGCGGATGCTGACCAACATCGTGATGATGGGCATGGGCGAACCGCTGTATAATTTCGATGCCGTCCGCGACGCGCTGAAAATCGTCATGGACGGCGACGGCATTGCCCTGAGCAAGCGGCGCATCACCCTGTCGACCAGCGGCGTGGTGCCGATGATGGCGCGCGCGGGCGAGGAAATCGGCGTCAATCTGGCGGTCTCGCTGCATGCCGTGACCAAGGATGTCCGCGATGAAATCGTGCCGCTCAACCGCAAATATGGGATTGAGGAGCTGTTGCAGGCGTGCGCCGACTATCCCGGTGCCAACAATGCCCGGCGCATCACCTTTGAATATGTGATGTTGAAGGACAAGAATGACCGCGATGCCGACGCGCGCGAGCTCGTCCGCCTGATTCGCAAATATAAACTGCCGGCCAAGGTCAACCTGATCCCGTTCAACCCGTGGCCGGGGGCGCCCTATGAGTGTTCGGACCCGGCGCGGATCAAGGCATTTTCCAACATCATTTTCGAAGCCGGCATTTCCGCCCCCACCCGCACCCCGCGCGGTCGCGATATCGATGCGGCCTGCGGCCAGCTGAAGACCGCGAGCGAGAAAAAGAGCCGCGCCGAACTCGACGCGCTGGCAGCCGAAAAGCAGGCCGCGCTCGGATAGGCCTGAATCGCCGGCACCCACGCCGCCGGCCCAGGCCTCAACCGGGCCGGTTCATCCGGAACAGCGGACCCAGATCAAAATAATCGCCCCAGCCACCGCCCCGCATCACCGGGGCGGCGCGCATCGTCTGGTACACGCCGTCCTCGATCATTGCCGGATCGATATGGATGCCAACCACTTCGCCCAGGATCACCCAGCTGTCGGTCGCGACCCCCGCTGCCGATGTCAGCTGCAGCGTCTGGGTGTGCCGGCATTCAAACTGAACCGGACTGGCCGCGACCCGATCGGGCTTCACCAGCGTCGATGGCAAGGCGTCCAGCCCGGCAAGGGTAAATTCGTCGACCGCGCGCTCCACCATGGCCGACGACGCGTTCATGGCTTCGGCCAGCGGGCGTGTCACCATGTTCCAGACGAATTCGCCCGTTTCGGCGATGTTGGCAGCGCTGTCCTTCCACCCGATGCTGGCAAAACCGATGATCGGCGGGGCGTAATTGAACAGGTTGAAAAAGCTGTACGGCGCCAAATTGCGGACCCCGGCGCCGCTCACGCTGCTGATCCAGCCGATCGGGCGCGGCGCGACAATCGCGTTCAGCGGATCATGCGCCAGCCGGTGGCCGTGCGCTGGCTCGTAGAAGTGGTGCGATTCCGTCCGCGTCATCGGTGTGTCCTTCACCAGGGGTTCTCGCCCGAATGATGCCCGACTAAGCAAAACATGCTATCATTGCCATGGTAGATGATTGAGACGGGATTGAAGGCCGATGACGGATACCATGATGAGTGACAACCCGCCGGTCGATTCGCCTGCCCTCATTCCCCCCGCTCCTGCCGTCCCGCCCCCCGGCAGCTATATTTACAAGCACAGGCTGGCGACGCGGATCTGGCATTGGGTGAATGTGGTCACGATTTTTATCATGATCGGCAGCGGTCTTGGCATCTTGAACGCGCATCCGCACCTGTACTGGGGCCAGTTTGGCGCCAATCCCGATCCGGCCTGGCTGCACATGTCGCGCTGGCCCGGCTGGATGACGATCCCGGGTAGTTACAATCTTGCGGTTTCACGGCGCTGGCATCTCGCCTTTGCGCTGGTGCTGGGCTTTGGCCTGTTGTTGTTCATGATTTCGAGCCTGATCAACCGCCATTTCCAGCGTGATCTGGCGATCAAGGCGCATGAAGTGGCGCCCGGCCATTTGTGGTACGACATCAAGGAACACGCCGCATTCCGTTTCCATGACCCGCATCATCCCGGGGCGTTCAACGTGCTGCAGAAGATCGCCTATGCCTCGGCAATCTTTGTGTTCATTCCCGCAATTATCTTTACCGGCCTGGCGATGTCGCCGGGCATGGATGCGGCATGGCCGTGGCTGATCGATCTGTTCGGCGGCCGCGCATCGGCCCGGTCGATCCATTTTATTGCCATGCTGGCGATTATTGGCTTTATCATCGTTCATCTCGCGCTGGTTATTCTGGCGGGCGCCTGGGGCGAAGTGTCGTCGATGATTACCGGCAAATGGCGCGTGCCCGAGGAGCATTGAAAATGTCGAATCTGATCACCCGGCGATCGCTGGTCGCGGGCGCCGCCACCGGCGCGGGACTGTTGCTGTCAGGTTGCGACAAAGTCATCCAGAATGAGGGCTTTCGCAAACTGCTCTACAAGGAAGACGAAGCGCACCGGGCGCTGCAGCGCGCATTGTCGAGCAATTATTCGCTCGCCAAGGAATTCGCACCATCCGACATGTCGCCGATTTTTCGCGCCAATGGCAGCCTTAATCCCGGCACCGCTGAATATAACGGCTATGTCGCCAATAATTTTGCCGACTGGCGCCTGCGCGTCGACGGCGCCGTCAACCGCCCGCTCAACATCTCGATGGCGCAGCTAAAGGCCCTGCCGCAGCGCACCCAGATCACGCGCCATGACTGCGTCGAAGGCTGGAGCGCGATCGGCAAATGGCATGGCCCGATGCTCGGCACGATCCTGAAGGCGGCCGATGTCCGCAACACCGCGCGGCATTTGGTCTTTCATTGCGCCGATTTGTACCACGGCAAAAATTATTACACGTCGATCGACCTATTCGACGGGTTCCACCCGCAAACCATCCTGGCTTGGGCCATGAATGATTCGCCCGTGACGGTGGCGCACGGCGCCCCGATCCGGCTGCGCGCCGAACGGCATCTGGGCTATAAACAAGCCAAATATGTCATGCGCATCGAAGCCGTTGAAAAGCTTGAAGGTATTTACGGCGGCAATGGCGGTTACTGGGAGGATAATGTCGATTACGATACCTTTGCCGGTATCTGATCGCCGCGGGTACGCCCTTGTTCCCCTTCAACCTGGATCGTCGGGGGCACGAAGACGCACCCCATGCCAATACGGTGCGGCGTTGCTGCATCGCGGCAATCTTGATCGATCAGAGGTTTTCCTGACCGATCCGGGCGCTAAGATGACGCGATGGCTTTAATTGATGCATTTCTGTCGCGGCGGGTAAAACATGGTCAGCTGACCGTATGCCACGCCGACGGAACACAGCGCGTGTTCGGCACCCCGGCCGCCGGATATCCCGATGTCACCATTCGTTTCACGGATGCCGGCGCTGCGGGATCAATCATCCGCGATCCGGGCTTGGGCGCGGGCGAAGCCTATATGAACGGGCGGCTGGTGGTGGATTCGGGCGATGTGCTCGATCTCGTCACGCTGCTGACCGCCAATGATCTGTGGGAAAATGGGACAGGGCATCTGGCGGCGTCGCCGTGGCTGCGCGCGATTCAGGCGGTGACCCACCGGATCGACCGGGTCAACATGGCGCGCCGATCCAAAAGCAACGTTGCCCACCATTATGACCTGAACGACCGGCTCTATGATCTCTTTCTGGATGCCGACCGGCAATATAGCTGTGCCTATTTTACCGATCCGTCGGTCGGTCTGGATCAGGCCCAGGCCGACAAAAAGGCCCATATCGCCGCCAAGCTGGCGATCGAGCCGGGCATGCGCGTGCTGGATATCGGCTGCGGCTGGGGCGGCATGGCGCTGTATCTTCATCAACGGCTTGGCGCCGAGGTGCTGGGCGTTACGCTGTCCGAAGAACAGTTAAAGGTCGCGCGGCAGCGCGCCGCCGACGCAGGGGTTGCCGACAAGGTAAAATTCGAGCTGATCGATTACCGCGATGTCACCGGCCAGTTTGACCGGATCGTCTCGGTTGGCATGTTCGAACATGTCGGCCCGGCCAATTATCGCACGTTCCTGACCAAATGCCGCGATCTGCTGACCCCCGACGGGGTGATGCTGCTCCATACCATCGGGCGCGGCGGCCCGCCGGGGGTGACCGACAAATGGACGATCAAATATATTTTCCCCGGCGGCTATAATCCTGCCTTGTCGGAAATTGTGCGCGCCAATGAAGGGCTGCGGTTTCATCTGACCGATGTCGAGGTGCTGCGGCTGCATTATGCGCATACCCTGCAACACTGGTACGACCGAACGACCGCGGCGCGCGCCGACATCATCGCGCTGTACGACGACCGTTTTTTCCGGATGTGGCAATTTTATCTGGCCGGGGCGCTATGCGCCTTCCGCTATGGTGGGCTGATCAATTTCCAGCTGCAATTCGCCCGCAACCGCCATGCCCTGCCGATCACGCGCGATTATATGGTCGACAGCGAACGCCAGCTGCGCACCGCCAGCGTCGCCGACGCGCCAGGGCTGGCAAGCGGGCCAGCGCACGGGCCCGAAAAGGCGGCGCCAGCGCGAAAGCGGGCAAGCCCGCCCAAGCCCAAGCCCAAGGCCAAGCCCAGGGTCACGGCCGGGGAATAGCAAAACCCCGACGATCGCTGGGGATCGTCGGGGTGCGCTTTGCTCTCCGGATGTAATCACCGGTGAGGGCCGGACGGCCCCGTCACCCTATTAGGGGGGCGGTGCCGGAGCCGTATCGGTTACTTAGCGCAGGAGCGACAGAACGCCCTGCTGGCTTTGGTTCGCCTGGGCGATCAGCGCCGTCGACGCCTGGCTCAGGATCTGCTGCTTGGCGAGCTCGGTCGTTTCGGTCGAGAAATCGACGTCTTCGATGCGGCTGCGCGCGTCGGTCAGGTTGGCAACGCTGCTGGTCAGGTTATTGACCACCGAGTTCAGGCGGCTCTGGCCTGCACCCAGCGAAGCGCGGGTCGTGGCGACTGCTTCGAGCGCGGTGTCGATGTCGTCAAGCGCCGTGGTTGCGCCAGCCGAAGTCGAAATGTCCGACGCAATCGCGTCCGTCAGGTCGAGACCGGTGATCGTCAGATCAACCGTGTCGCTCGAACCCGAACCGGTCTGAATGGTGATCGTCGTGTCAGCGGCTGCGAACAAGGTGACGTCGTTGAACGTCGAGTTGTTGATGATGTCCGACAGCTGCGACGTCAGTTCACCGACTTCGGTCTGCAGGTTGGTACGGTTGGCATCGCTGTAGGTACCCGAAGCCGACTGAACAGCCAGTTCGCGGATGCGCTGCAGAATGTTGGTTGCTTCGTTCAACGAACCGTCAGCGGTCTGTGCCAGCGCAATACCGTCATTGGCATTGCGGATCGCCTGGTTCTGACCACGGATCTGCGAGGTGAAAGAAGAAGCGATGGCGAGGCCGGCGGCGTCGTCACCTGCGCTGTTGATGCGCTTGCCGGTCGACAGGCGTTCGATGCTCTTTGACAGGGCGTTGCTTGCCCGGGTCGATGCGTTGCTCGCCTTCAGGGCGGCGACGTTGGTTCCAATAACAGTCATGGCGTATGATCTCCATTTGAGCTGCGACACTGCCGCCCCCCAACGGAAGGGCCGAGCCGCCAAATGGGAAAACGACCGGTCGCGAACAGAATTAAGCAAAATCGCAAACCACGGAAATTTACCGCCCAACGCCGCGCGATTGGTGGCGTCAAAATGGCTTGATTGCGCGGTTTATCCGCTATCCCGCCCTAAGCATCGGGGCACAAACAATTTTCCCTCGCTCGCCAATTCTGACGTCGTTCGCGGCGGCAACAGCGGAAAGAATTTGCCGTCGGCCGGCATATTTACGGTTGGTTTACCATATTCAGGGCAAAACTCTCTTCAACGAACTGGGGGGAATGCAATGCGAACGATCAACCCATCTGCTGCCATGCTGCGCCAGCATTATGCGCTGGTATCGTCGCTGCGGGCACAAGGGTTTACGATTGGCGCGCCCGACGACGGCAAGCCCGCTAGCGGGGATATGTTCCTGATCGTCGATGGCGAAGTGCCCCCTGCGCCGGCACGCACGCTGATCTTCAGCGATACCGGGCGTCAGATTGTCCCGTCGCGCGACGGCAATCCTGCGCGGATCAGCTATGACGTCACTGACGCGGTGGTGGGGGATGCCTTTGCCCGCGCGCTGATTGCCGGCCCCGACGCCCCGACCGCCGCCGACCCCGAAAGCCTCGCGCTGTTCGCGCTCGCCGAACGCGTCGCCGCCGCCGACATCACGGTGCTGATCAATGGCCCGACGGGCACCGGCAAGGAAGTGCTGGCGCGCGCCATCCACCAGGGATCGAGCCGCCGCGACGGTCCCTTCATCGCGATTAATTGCGCCGCGCTGCCCGAAACGATGCTGGAGGCACTGCTGTTCGGCCACCAGAAGGGCGCGTTTACCGGCGCCTCATCGGGCGGCGAGGGGTTTTTCCGCGCGGCCAATGGCGGCACGCTGCTGCTCGACGAGATCGCCGAAATGCCGATCAACCTGCAGTCGAAGCTGCTGCGCGCGCTGCAGGAACGCGAAGTCGTGCCGCTGGGCGCGTCCACCCCCGAAGCCATCGATGTCCGGGTCATTGCCTGCGCCAATCGCGATCTGCAGAGCGAAGTCGCGGCCGGGCGGTTCCGCCAGGATCTCTATTACCGGCTGAGCGTTTTCCCGCTCAATACCAAGCCGCTGGCCGAGCGTACCCAGGATATTCCCGCGCTCGCCGCCACGCTGGTGCTGCGTCATGCCGAGGGCCGGACGACGGTGCCGTGGCTCGACACCTCCGCGATCGACGTGCTGATGACGCATGACTGGCAGGGCAATGTCCGTGAACTGGACAATGTGATCCAGCGCGCGCTGCTGTTTGCCGCCGGCGACACGATCAACGCGACGCATATCCTGTTTGACCGGCCCATGGCCGGCACCCCACCGCGCGCCGCGGCGCCGACCACGCTGGGCAATATCGTCCAGCTGTCCGAATTTCAGGCGATCCGCGAAACGCTGGCGGCGTGCGGCGGCAGCCGGATCGAAACCGCCCGGCGGCTGGGCATTTCCGAACGCACGCTGCGCTACCGCCTCGCCAAGGCGCGCGAGCAGGGTGACGATATCGCCAACAACGGCAATTGGGCAGCATCAGCATGAGCGCGATCAATGGAATTGGTGGTGCCGGGGGCATCGATCGGGTGATGGCGCTGCGCGCGCAGATCCTGGAACGCAACGCGGCGCTGCAGCGCGCAAGCGCGGCGGCAAATGTCAGCAACGCCAGCGCCGTGCTGTCGCCATCGGCCAGCACCAGCGCGGCCGCGCCCAACAGCTTTGCCGCGTCGATGGAACAGGCGCTGAGCAGCGTCAACGCATCGCAGAACAACGCAGGCCAGCTGAGCGAAGCCTATGAACGCGGCGAAACGGTCGACATCGCCAAGGTGATGCTGGCGCGCCAGCAGGCATCGGTCAGCTTCGAAGCCACGCTTCAGGTCCGTAACAAACTCCTGTCCGCCTATAAGGACATTATGAGCATGCCGGTATAATCGATGAGCACCGCCCTCACCCCCGTCGCGCTGCCAGAGCGCTTTGCCAACCCAGTGCAGCAGCTGCGCGCCGTGCTGGCCCAGCCTGCGGTCCGCCGCAGCCTGCCGATGATCCTGATGATCGGGCTGATCGCCTCTGCGGCGATTGCCTGGATGATGCTGGCATCGCCGCCGCAAAAACCGCTGTTCACCAACCTGCCCGATGCCGACAAGGCCGCGGTGACCGAGGCGTTGAGCCAGGCGAACATCAAAAGCCGGATCGACAGCGGTACCGGTGCGCTGACCGTGGGCGAAGATGATTATGCCCGGGCGCGCATCCTGCTCGCGGGTCAGGGTCTGCCCAAGGCAGCGCCGGGCGGCTACGCCATTCTTGATCAGTTGCCGATGGGCGTTTCGCGCGCGGTCGAGGGAGAACGGCTGCGTCAGGCGCGCGAAAGCGAACTGGCCCAGTCAATCGAGGAAATCGACGCGGTTGCCGATGCGCGCGTCCACCTTGCCATGCCCGAATCCAGCGTGTTCGTGCGCGACAATGCATCGCCATCGGCGTCGGTAATCCTGAAATTGCAGGCCGGGCGCAGCCTTGCCGACGCGCAGGTCAGCTCAATCGTCAATCTGGTCGCCTCATCGGTGCCGGGTATGAAGCCCGATGCCGTCACCATCGTCGATCAGATGGGCGCGCTGCTCAGCCATCCCGGCGGGCAGGACAGCGTTGCCGCTGCCGGCGATGCCCGGATCGATTTCCAGCGCCGGATCGAGGAAAAATACCGCCAGCAACTGACGCAGTTGC
>JAIELC010000088.1 GCA_019753375.1 Sphingomonas sp. | reverse complement strand
TCAGAATCAGAATTTGGACCGGAATCAGCGCTGGCGACAGGGGGCGAGCTCATGTGGTTCGTTCCTTGAGGATCACGTTCGACCGCTATGGCAGCGGCGGCGCGTTGTGGACAGAGAAATGCCCGCCGGCCTTTGCGACCAGCGGGCATCCTTTCCTCCCCAGGAAATATTTGGCGCGGAACGTCCCTAATCAGGCCGTTCGCCTCACGCGCCGGAATATGTAAACAATCAGCCGATTAGGCGCTGAGCGGGCAGCTATCACGCAGAAAACAGGCGCCCAGAGGTAAGGTTGTACATTTTTCCTTCAAATTCTGATGTCATAATGTAAACAATACACAATCCTGAGACCGGCGGAGCGCGACAACGACCATGGCTGATCGAAAACTGTTTGCCGGTCATTCGGTCCGGCGATTGCGGCGGCAGGCCGGGCTGACGCAGGCGGCGATGGCCGAGGCATTGGCCATTTCGCCCAGCTATCTCAACCTTGTCGAAAAGAACCAGCGGCCATTGTCGGCCGCCTTGCTGGTCAAATTGGCCGAAAGTTATGACTTTGACCCGCGAACCCTGGCGGCGGGTGAACCGGGGGGTGGGGAGGCCGCCATCCGGCGCCGGCTTGCCGATCCGATTTTTGCCGATCTGGAAATCGATCGCAACGAAATCGAGGAATGGCTGGCGGGGGCGCCCGGGGGCGCAGAGGCCTTTGCCCGCGCCTATGACCGATTCGGTGCCGGCGGTGAAGCGATCGGCGCGGCTGCTCCCGACCCGGTCAGCGAGACGCGACGAGAAACCGAACGCTGGCGTGGCTATTACGGCGACCTCGACGCGCAGGCCGAGGCGATTGCCGACGAACTGCGATTGGGGGCAGGCGATCTTTACGGCGCGATTGCAGAGCGATTGCGCGTGAAACATCAACTGGCGATCCGTGTCCTGCCCGTCGACGTAATGCCCGACATGCTTCGGCGCCTTGATCTGCATGCGCGTCAATTGCAGCTGTCCGAGACGCTCGACACCGCATCGCGCACTTTTGCCGCGGCCTTCCAGCTCGGCCAGATTGAGGCGCGGGCAGAGATTGAGGCATTGGTAAAGGGAGCAGCGTTTAGCGATCGTGCCGCCGACCGGCTATTCCGGCGCCACCTTGCCAGCTATTTCGCCGCCGCGGTGATGATGCCCTATGCACGTTTTCTGCGGGCGTGCGAGGCGACGGGATATGACATTGAACTGCTGCAGCGCCGCTTTGGCGCGGGGTTCGAGCAGGTCGCGCACCGTTTGACGACGTTGCAGCGCGTGGGGGCACGCGGGCTGCCCTTCTTCATGGTGCGGATCGATCGCGCAGGCCAGGCATCCAAACGCTTTTCAGGCGCAAGCGCCGCACCGCTGGCGGAGGCTGATGCCCGGTGCCCGCTGTGGCGGCTGCACCAGGCGTTTGATAACCCCGGCCAGTTGATGATCCAGCTGGTTGAGCTGGAGGATTCGTCGCGCTGGCTGACCATCGCCCGCACGGTTACCCCGCAGGGTCGGCGTTATGGGGCGGTGCCGGCCGAATTCGCGGTCGGGCTGGGTGTGGCAGCCGAACTTGCGGGCAGCTTGGTGGTTGCGCGGGGCATTGACCTGAAGGGCGAAGCGACGCCGATTGGGCTTGGCTGCCGCGCTTGCCTGCGGGGCAATTGCCCGCAACGATCGCTGCCGCCGGTCGGGCGGGCACTGGTTCTCAACGATCGCGAACGCGGGTTAAGTCCGTTCATTTTCGCAGGCGATTAGTCATTAATTTACATAATAACAGAATTTTCCGGCCAGAATTAACAAGGATACGTCGATTTCGGGCAAAAAATGGTGTGGCGCGCTGTAAACTTACCTACAAAAAGTCCATCCATTCTTCGATCGAAAGTTGTTTTTGATGACCTACCAGACCGATATCGCAACCACCGCCCAACTGATCGCCAGCCAAAAGGGGACCTGGGACGCGATCAGCGCCGAGTCCGTCGCCCGCATGCGGGCGCAGAACCGCTTCCGGACCGGCCTCGACATCGCGCGGTACACCGCGGCGATCATGCGGCGCGACATGGCCGCTTATGATGCCGATCCGGCAAACTACACCCAGTCGCTGGGGTGCTGGCACGGCTTTATCGGTCAGCAGAAGATGATCAGCATCAAAAAGCATTTCGGTTCGACCAAGGGCCGCTATCTGTATCTGTCGGGTTGGATGGTTGCAGCGCTGCGCAGCGAATTCGGCCCGCTGCCCGATCAGTCGATGCACGAGAAGACCAGCGTGCCCGCGCTGATCGAAGAGCTGTACACCTTTCTGCGCCAGGCCGACGCGCGCGAGCTTGGCATGATGTTCCGCGACCTCGACAAGGCGCGCGAGACGGGCAATGCGGTCGAGGAAAAGCGGCTGCTGAATGCGATCGACAATTACGAAACCCATGTTGTGCCGATTGTGGCTGATATCGATGCGGGCTTTGGCAATGCCGAGGCAACCTATCTGCTCGCCAAAAAGATGATCGAGGCCGGTGCCTGCGCGCTGCAGATCGAAAATCAGGTATCCGATGAAAAGCAGTGCGGCCACCAGGACGGCAAGGTCACCGTCCCGCACGAGGATTTCCTGCAAAAGGTCCGCGCGTGCCGCTATGCCTTCCTTGAGCTCGGCGTCGAAGACGGCATCATCGTCACCCGGACTGACTCGCTCGGCGCCGGTCTGACCAAGCAGATTGCGGTCAGCAAGGAACCCGGCGATCTGGGCGATCAATATAATAGCTTCCTTGATTGTGAGGAAATTGACCCCAGCACTGCGCGCAACGGCGACGTTATCCTCAACCGGGATGGCAAATTGCTGCGGCCAAAGCGGCTGCCCTCCAATCTTTTCCAGTTCCGCGCAGGTTCGGGCGAGGATCGCTGCGTGCTGGATTGTATCACCAGCCTGCAGAACGGGGCCGATCTGCTGTGGATCGAAACCGAAAAGCCGCACATCGAACAGATTGCCGGCATGGTCGACCGCATCCGCGAGGTTATCCCCAACGCCAAGCTGGTCTATAATAACTCGCCGAGCTTTAACTGGACGCTCAACTTCCGCCAGCAGGTGTTCGATGCGTGGGTTGCGGCGGGGAAGGATGTCTCGGCCTATGACCGGGCCAAGCTGATGTCGGTGGACTATGACGGGACCGATCTGGGCAACGAAGCTGATGAACGGATCCGGACCTTCCAGCGCGATGCGGCCGCCCGGGCGGGGATTTTCCACCATCTGATCACGCTGCCGACCTATCACACCGCAGCGCTGAGCACCGACAATCTCGCCAAGGAGTATTTCGGCGAGCAGGGCATGCTGGGCTATGTGAAGGGCGTGCAGCGCAAGGAAATCCGCGAAGGCATCGCCTGTGTGAAGCACCAGAATATGTCGGGCAGCGACATTGGTGATGATCATAAGGAATATTTTGCCGGCGAAGCCGCATTGAAAGCGGGCGGGGTGCACAACACGATGAACCAGTTTGCGGCCTGATATCGCCCGGGAGCGACCCTTGCGGTTCCTCCTGAACTGATCGATCAGCCAAGCGCGGCCCGGGAAAAGTCTTTCCCGGGCCGCTTTGGCATTGCCACTACGCCGATTGGCCTAGTAAACCGGGCAGGCCGCACTTGAGTCCTTGTGCCGCCCCTTGCGGGGGGGCACTCGGGCGCAACATCGGCGACTATCAATTCTTGTCCGGTCAGGGTGAACGTGATGCGTCGATTGGCTGGTGCCGGATTGGGGTTGGCATTGCTGGCCGGATCTGATCCCGCCCCGGCACAGGATCAACCACCGACATTTCTTGGGCAATCGAGACTTTTCGTCAGCCCGATGGGTGAGCCTTTCCGTGCCGCCAAGGATGGTGAAAACCCGATTGATACCTGGTTCAACCGGGCCGACGCGAACCATGACGGCGCGCTGACCCTGGCCGAATTCACGCTCGACGGGGACCGGTTCTTTCTCATGCTCGACCGCGACCATGATGGAGAAATCGACCCCAACGACATTGATTATTATGAGACCGAGTTGCTGCCTGAAATCCGTGTCGGGACAGGATTTGGCGGAGACGGCGCCGCCTATCAGCCCGCCGCCAGCCATCCGCATTATGGCAGCGAAGGCGTTGGTGGCGGGCACGGTGCGGGCGGTGGGCCGATATCAGATTCGGGCGAACCGGGTCTCGGCTCGGGCAGTGGCTCGGGTAGCGGTTCAGGTCTGGGCGCGGGCCAAGCCCAAGGCCAGGAGGGCGAAAGTACACCGCCGCCACCGCGCGCGCCGCGATATGATTCGGTCAAGCGGGGTGCGGCGCGCTATGGCTTTTTCGACTTTCCCGAGCCTGTCAGCATCGCTGACCGCAACTTTAATCGCGGCGTATCCGCGCTTGAGTTTCGCGATGCCGCGCGGACCCGGTTCAACGCCCTCGACGCCAATCATGACGGCAAGATCCTTCGGGCGGAATTGCCCGATATCGAGCCACCGGTCGTTGGCCATCGCCGGCGCGGTCGCGCAGATCGCTGACGCTTGTCGGGCCGCATAATCAGGCTCTTCCAGCCGGCGTCGGATCAGCTATCATTGTCCCGCAGCAACGCGGGGAATTTGCATGGAAAAGTCGATCGCCAAATTTCGCTCGAGCACCAGCCGCTGGCTCGTCGGCAGTTTTGCAGGCCTGGGGACGTTGGTGTTGTGCGTCGTGCTGGTCGGGTTGGTGATTATCGCCGCGCGCTGGCTGCGCAATGTGGCGACGAGCTACGAACTGACCGATCAGCGCCTGATCATCCACAGCGGCATTTTCAACAAACGTACGGATGAAATCGAGCTGTTCCGGATCAAGGACGTCGCGATCAGCTATTCACTGATCAACCAATGGGTCGATATCGGGGCGATCTCGATCAGGTCGAGCGATCCGACGACCGCTAACGGCCCGCTGGTCTTGCGCGATATCCCCGAAGCGCGGGCGCTGCGCGAACAAATGCGCATGCTGGTAAACGCAGCGCGGCAGGCCCGGGGCGTCCGTGAGATTGATGTGGACGCCGAAGCCGGGCTGATCGCGGGTCATTGAAGCGCGGCCCGGGCCGTCTGAAGGCGACTGGTACGGGACAGCGTTTTCGCCGCGTTTAAGCGCCCGCGAAGGTTAGTCGGTCGAGCTGCTCTCTGGTCAACGTCAGGTGGATCGATCCGATCAATTCTTCCATTTGCGCGGCACTGGTTGCGCTCGCGATCGGCCCCGTTACCCCGGCCTGGGCAGCAAGCCACGCCAGCGCAATCTGCGCCAGCGTCGCGCCGGTTTCCTCTGCAACTATATCCATTGCCGCAAGCACGCTGGGGCCTTTGCCATCCATATAGGCCTGCATGCGGCCGCCCCGCACGCTCTTTCCAAAATCGGCTGCGGAGCGATATTTGCCCGTCAGATAGCCCGACGCGATCCCGTACTAGGGGACGACGCCGATATTATGTTCGACACACAGATCCTGCAGCTCGCCTTCAAACTTGTGGCGGCTGACCAGATTATATTCGGGCTGGAGCACATGATAATGCGGGAGATGATGTTCGCGGGCGACATCGATCGCGGATTTCAGGCGCCCGGCGTGAAAATTTGACGCGCCGACCACGCGGATTTTGCCGGCATCAATCAATCGCCCGAATGCGTCGAGCACCGCGTCCTGCGGTACGGCATCATCATCCTGATGCGCAAAATACAGATCAATCACCTCGACACCGAGCCGCCGGAGCGACGCGTCGCACGCCGCGGCAATGCGGGCAGGGGCCAGCTTTTCGCCGCCCTCGCCCGGCAGCATGCCAACCTTTGTTGCGATCAGCACGCGATCGCGCTTACCCGACGCCTTTAGCCAATCGCCAATCACGCTTTCTGATTCGCCGCCCTGATGGCCGGGCGCCCAGGCCGAATAGACATCGGCGGTGTCGATCATCGTGCCCCCACCCGCGACAAAGGCGTCAAGCACGGCAAAGCTTGTTGCCTTGTCGGCGGTCCACCCGAATACGTTGCCGCCCAATACCAAAGGTGGGGTCATCAGGTCGGTCGGGCCAAGGCGGCGGAGGGTGCTCATTTCTGTTCCTGTCCTTCGGTGTCGGCGCGCACCGCATTGGCGTTGACACTGTTCACATCCAGCATGTCCGCCGCGTCGTTCAACTGGCGTGCCTCACCTAGTGCAGCGCCGGTCGCGTCGGGACGCCCTTTGTCGCATCCCGCGATCAGCGCAAACAGCGCCATGGCCGGTAAGACCCGCGCCGTCATTCGACGATTTCGTTGGCGCTGTCTTCGATTGCATCGGCGGCATTGCCAGCGCCGGCTTCCTCTGGCCCCATTGCCTTGTCGCTGGCTGCTTCGACATCGCTGACCGCTTCGGCCATTGTCGCATTGGGGTCTGCTGCAATGGTTGCCGCCGCCTCTGCCTGTTCGTTCTTGGCGGATGATCCGCAGGCAGACACTGTCAGGGCGGCAATAAGCGCAAGCGTTGGCGCGACTGATCTGGTCATAGTTGGCTTTCCGTGGATGGTCGTTCCCGGCAGCCCCAACGGACCACCGTCAATTGGCAGGGTAGGCGATGCATGCGCGTGTAGCAATTGCATGATCTTGAGCGATTCGGTTCATTGACCACATATAAAGATATCTTTATATGATGCCCTATGACCCTCTCTCTCGACATCTTCCGGGCGCTTGCCGACGCGACACGCTTGCGGATTATGGCGCTGCTTCAGTCGATGGAGCTGTCGGTTGGCGAACTGGCGCAAGTGCTTGGGCAAAGCCAGCCGCGTGTGTCACGACATGTGAAAATCCTGTGCGATGCCGGGCTGGCAGAACGCCGCAAAGAAGGGAGCTGGGTATTTGTCGCGCTGGGCGAGCCCGTCCGCGTCGATCCGGTGCTGGCGGCGCTCGATGCATGGCGCGGGGTGGAGGCGGATCACTGGGCGGTCGCCGATGCTGCCAGGCTGGCCGCCGTTCGGGCGGATCGTGCCTCGGCGGCCAATGCGTGGTTTGAGGCCAATGCCGGACAATGGGATGCGATCCGATCGCTCCATATCGCCGAGTCCGAAGTCGAAGCGGCGATGGTGCGGGTGCTGGGCGATGCGCCGATTGGGCATTTGATTGACATCGGGACCGGAACCGGCCGGATGCTGGAGCTGTTTGGTGCGTCCGCGACCCAGGCGCTGGGCATTGATCGCAGTTCAGAGATGTTGCGGCTGGCGCGCGCCAAGCTGGCCGAACGGGGCTTAACCAACACCGAATTGCGCCAGGCCGATCTTTATGCGCTGCCGATGACGGACGCGGGCGCCGATCTGGCAATTCTGCACCATGTCCTGCATTTTGCCCAGCAACCGGGCGCCGCGATTTTGGAGGCAGCGCGCGTGCTCGCGCCGGGTGGTCGGTTGTTGATTGCTGACTTCGCGCCGCATGAGCGTGAGGAATTGCGACTGCGCGATGCCCATGCCCGACTGGGGTTTTCGGACGACCAGATTGCTGCCTGGTTCGCCGCCGCCGGGCTTGCCAGCGCGCGGACCGAAACGCTCGAAGGGGGCGAACTAACCGTGAAATTATGGCTCGCGCGCAAACGCGGCGACGTGATCAAAGAGGTAAAAGCAGCATGAATATGTCGGTGGCTCAACTTGAAGAAGCGCGCCGCGCATTGGATGCCCCGTTGTTCGCCAACCTTGCCGGCGACGCGGCGGTCAGCTTTGAATTTTTCCCGCCCAAAAACGAAAAGATGGAAGACCAGCTGTGGGATGCCATCAAGACGCTCGAGCCGCTGGGACCGCGCTTCGTGTCGGTCACCTATGGCGCGGGCGGATCGACGCGTGAACGTACTCACGCCACGGTGGCGCGCATCCAGCGCGAAACCGGCATGGCTGCGGCGGCGCACCTGACCTGCGTTGAAGCGACCAAGAGCGAAATTGACGCGATTGCCGACGCCTATTGGCAAGCCGGGGTACGCCACATCGTTGCGCTGCGCGGTGATCCGCCGCGCGCCGGAGAGAAATATCAGACCCACCCCGGCGGGTATGAGAATGCGGCCGATCTGGTGAAGGGGCTCAGTCGCCTGCACCCGTTTGAAATTTCGGTGTCGGCTTATCCTGAAAGTCATCCGGATTCGCCCAGCATCGCGGCGGACTTGGATAATCTGAAGCGAAAGCTCGACAACGGCGCAACCCGGGCAATCACCCAGTTCTTTCATGAAGCCGAGACCTTCTTTCGGTTCCGCGACGCGGTCGCGGCTGCCGGGATCAGCGCAGAGATTGTGCCGGGGATCATGCCGGTCATGAACTTTGCCAGCGTCCAGCGCATGTCGGCGATGTGCGGTACGGCGGTCCCAAGCTGGATGGGAACCTTGTTCCAAGGCCTGGATGATCATCCGGCCGCGCGCCAGCTGGTTGCAGCAACAATTGCTGCCGAGCTTAGCCGGCGCCTTTATGCCGGCGGCGTTCGGCATTTCCATTTCTACACGCTCAACCGCGCCGAACTGGCGTTTGCGATCTGCCATCTGCTGGGCCACCGGGTGCGCCTGCCGGAAACAGCGGCTGCATAGCCGCGATCACAGCCTCTCCCCATATCTTCGGCTGAAGCGATGGGGATCAGGAAGGACCTATAATGACTGCACGTGAACAACTCCTCGCCGAAGCTGCAAAGCGCATCCTGATCACCGATGGTGCCTTTGGTACCGAGATCCAGAATTGGAAACTGAGCGCGGAGGACTATGCCGGCTCGCTGGGCCTGACCCATGATCAAAAGGGCAACAACGACATATTGGCGCTGACCAAGCCCGAAGTGCCGGAATCGATCCATCGCGGCTATTTTGAAGCAGGCGCGGACATTGCCGAAACCAATACTTTTTCGGCGAACCGGATCAGTCAGGCGGATTATGGGGCCGAGCATCTGGTGCGCGAGATCAACCTGGAAAGCGCCAGGCTCGCGCGCCGGGTCGCCGATGAATTCACCGCGAAAGACGGTCGGCCTCGATTTGTCGCGGGCGCGATCGGACCAACCAACAAGACCTTGTCGCTCAGCCCCGATGTGAACGACCCCGGCTTTCGAGAAATCGACTTTGATTATCTGAAGGATGTGTACCGCGAACAGATTGACGCGCTGGTCGAAGGCGGCGTCGATTTCATCCTGATTGAGACGGTGTTTGATACGCTCAACGCCAAGGCCGGCATCATGGCCGCGATCGAAGCGGGCGATGAACTGGGCCGCGATTTGCCGATCATGTTGTCAATGACGTTGACCGACTTGTCGGGGCGCAACCTGTCTGGCCATACGGTTGAAGCATTCTGGCACGCCGTGCGCCATGCCCGGCCGCTGACGATTGGGCTCAATTGCTCGTTCGGCGCCGAGCAGTTGCGCCCGCATGTCAAGGCGTTGAGCGCGATCGCCGATACGCTGATCATGGTCTATCCCAATGCCGGCCTGCCCAACGAACTGGGCGCCTATGACGAATTGCCCCAGGAAACCGCGTCGCTGGTCAAAGAATGGGCCGAAAATGGCCAGGTCAATATTCTGGGCGGCTGTTGCGGGTCGACCCCGGCGCACATTAGGGCGATTGGTGATGCGGTCGCCGACCTGCCGGCGCGCGCATTGCCCGCGCCACCGGTGGTCACGCGCCTCGCCGGACTGGAACCAATGACCTTGGCGGCGT
>JAIELC010000056.1 GCA_019753375.1 Sphingomonas sp. | reverse complement strand
GACGCCACCGCCGGTGTGACACAGACCGAAAATAGTGCTGCTGCCGATTGCGATATGCTTAGTGACCGATGCAAGCGGATCGACGGCCCAGGCCCGCTCGGGCGTCGGCGTCGCCAACGTCACGCCAATGGCGATGCCGACGGCCGTTGCAGCGAGAACGTCGCGCATGGTGCGCCATGCTCTGCGCGCACGCCACGACGACATCGATTGGACGCGGTGCCGACCGGTAGTATTGGACATCATCGCCTCCCCACGGATCGGCGACGCTATCGGGGCGGGGGTTAATAACGCTCTAAATCAATGTACCGGACAGGCATTGATTTCTATCTGGCGACTTCCATTTGGATCATTTTTCTTCATAACTACAATGCTATAAAGTGAATAGGCGTAGCGTTGCTCGTCGTTTGCCGTGCCAATTAATTCAGTGGTCGTAAGCGGGAAGTGTTCGAACAAATGTTTTGACCGCGCCGATAATAGTGCTGGCCACCAGCAGCCCATTGCCAAAATCCCGGATGAAGCGCAGGTCGCGTTCGACATTGGTTCCGCTTGGGAACCTCCTGACGCCGTATGGCTAAAGTCAACCGCACAGCATCCGCTAGCACATCAGGAGGAGAACATCACTTCCACCCCGATGGCGCATTCCCCCCAAATCCCAGCCGGGTAATGCCGGCGCGTTTCACGATCGCCAGGGTTTGGGCGAAAACTTCATAACGGGCGGCGGGGTCGGTCCGGATCTGCAGCTCGGCGCGCGGATCGTCGCGCAGCGCCGCCAATCGCGCTGCCAGCAATTCCCCCTGCACCGGCGCCCCATCGATTGTCACCGCCCCGTTTCGTGCAATCGCCAGCAGATGCGGCACCTGTTGATCGCTTGCGACTGGTCCCGGTTGTGGCAGGTTGATCGGAATCTCGTTGGTCGTCACCGGGATGGTGATGATGAACATGATCAGCAGCACCAGCATCACATCGATCAGCGGCGTGGTGTTGATCCCGCTCATCGGATCGGCATGGTCAATCGAAGCAGCAAACGCATAACGACGCATGGCATTTCCCTCCACTGTTGAGATGTAATACCATCACATCTACCGTCGCGGGTCAATAGGAGCGAGCCGTACTGGCGCGCGACCGTGCAGCCGATATTCTCAGTCGATATTGTCAGCCGATAGCAGCTGGGCGGGTTACTTCTTTGGTTCAGGCTTGCGATATTTGGTGTGGCAATCGCCGCAGATCTTGGCCAGCACGCCGAACTGGGTTGCGAAACCGGCGGTGTCGCCCGCCTTCCCCAGATCGGCGAGCGTGCGCGCGGCGCTGCTCATCGTCATTGCCGCGGCGGCAAAGCCGTCCCTGTCGGTCCAGACATTGGGCATGGCGTCGCTTTGCGGCAGGTCAGTACCGGGCGGAAACATCGCCGGAATCGCCTTGCCCCAGCCCGAAATCGCGGCGGCGGGCAACGCCAGCGTCTTTACATCATCGCCGCGTGCGATGCCTGCCTTGATGCCCAGAAACGCCGCGAGCGTCAGATGAAAGCCGGCCTGCCGTGCTTCCACCACCGGGCCATGCTCCATTGGGTGATGCATCTTGTGCATTTCAGCCATTTGTTCGGGTGTCATCTTCTTCATATCGCCGTGCTGCATCGGTTCAGCCTGCGGCGCATCGGCCACACGGGCGATGGCGGCGGCGGTGAAGGTCATGGCGGCAGCGGCGAAGATCAGGCTGGTGGCGCGCATCGTCATCGGCTCCTTTGCAAAAGACTATGACCACAGGCTACGCGCTGCCCGCAGCCGGCACAAGCGCCTGAAGCCGCCGCATTAACCTTGTTGCTGAGCCGCCGATTAACCGTGGCGGGCGCAAAACGCGCCCATGCCATTCGCCAAACTCTTTCGCAGCCGCTGGTCGGCGATGTTATGGGCGGGCGGGATCATCTGGCTGGCATATGACGTTGCCGGATCCGCACCACAGGTACAAACAGCCACCGCCACCGATCACAACGCGACCGAGCCCGCGCTGGACGCAACCGGCGCGCCGGTGTCGGCCGACGATCTCAACACCCTCGCCCATTTCGGCGATCAGTCGGGCGGCAACTGACGCCACGCCGCCGCAGCGAACCTCGCGACGCTTGCGGGGTGCGCCGATCAGGTCGGGCGAAACAATCGGCCGCGTTCGGCAATCGCGACAATGACCAGCGCCAGCAGGGCAGCGATCAGATACCCGGCGAACAGGGGCGCGACCGTGCCGTTAAACGACTGCCCGATCAGCGCGCCGACCAAAGAACCGGCGGTGACGCTGACAAAACCCTGTACGCTGGACGCGGTGCCGGCAATCGCGCCCATATTTTCCATCGCCATCGACGAAAAATTGGAATTGGCGAGCGCGAAGCACGCCATTGTCATCGCCTGCAACACGGCGAAAATGGCGATCGATTCATGGCCCGACACCGCTACTGCAAGATGAACCGCGGACACGACAATCAACATCACCAGCGCGGAATGCGAAATCCGGCGCATACCCAGCCGGATCACGATCCGCGAATTGAACAAATTGGTGACGGCCATCGTCATCGCCACGCAGGCGAAGAGCGGTATCAGCAGGTCTGGCCGCTTGAACACGTCAAACACGATCTGCTGGATCGAGTTAATGAAACCGTACAGCGCCCCCATCAGCGCGGTCGATGCCAACGTATACCCCAGCGACCAGCGATCGGTAATCGTGCGCCACCAACCGCTGGCGAGCCGCGGTACCGATAGCGGAATCCGGTCCACCGGATCGAGCGTTTCGGGCATCCTGATCCAGAACCAGGCAAGCACCACCGCGCCGATCGCCGCGATCGCCCAGAAAATCAGCCGCCACGATCCGACCAGCAAAACGGTCTGCCCCAGCAACGGGGCAAAAATCGGCGCTGCCATGAACACCATGAACGCCAGACTCATCACCCGCGCCATCGCCCGGCCCGAATAACAGTCCCGTACCAGCGCGATTGTCACTACGCGTGAGGCGGCGATACTCATCCCGCCCAGAAAGCGCGCCGCCAATAGCACGTCAAAACTGCCGGCAATCGCCGCAACCGCATTGGCGATGACGTAGAGCGCCAGCGCACCGGTCAGGATCGGCTTTCGGCCATAACGGTCCGCAAGTGGGCCGTGGATCAGCTGGGCAAGGCCAAAGCCAAGCAGAAAGGCCGAAATCACGAACTGACGCTGGTTTTCCGAATCGATGCGCAGGCTGTCGCCAATCGCGGGCAAGGCGGGCAGCATCGAATCGATACCAAGCGCGGTCAGCGCCATCAGCGCGGCCACCAGCGCGACGAATTCGACAAAGCCCAGCGGCGGACGATCGATGCGACGCGTGTCAGCGCTGAGGGGTTCGGCAACGTTCATGCCGCGCGCCATGCCCTATGCCCGGCCACACGTCATCCCCTTATCCGATCAAGGGCGACCCCGCGCCGATCAGATCGAACCCCAGCGCATCGCTTGACGTAGCTAAGTGGAGGGCGTATTATATGAACAATACACTCTGAAGGGATTAGCATGCGCCCCATCTTTCTGCTTTCGCTTGGCCTGTTGGCGCCGCTGACCGCGTGCGATGGATCAAAAGAAGGAACGTCGATTTCTATCAATTCTGCTGACGAAGACGGCAATGTCGTCGCAGGCGTCGATGGCAAGACCGGCCGCGTTTCGGTTGATACGCCGGTATTCAAGGGGTCGCTCACGCTGCCCAAGCTCCATCTTGATGCCGATAATTTCGATCTGAACGGCGTCCATCTTTACCCCGGGTCGACAATCAGCACGATGAACATCGATGCGCACAAAAAGGGCGAGGACAATGACGATGATGGGGCGCTCGTCATGACGTTCGACAGCCCGGCCGACCCGGCGACCGTCCGGGACTGGTTCAAGACCAGGCTGAGCGCGGCCGGATTCACGCTGACTGACGCCGGCAACGGCCTGACCGGTACGACCGATGAAAAAAAGCCGTTCAAGCTGGACCTTGTCCCGGCTGCGGGAGGCCACGCAAAAGGCACGATCGCAATCAATGGCTAGCCACAGGCCCGCAGCAGCCTGGGTTGGGTTACGATAGCATCACAGGCTGCGCGGAATCTCACATCGGTCCCTCCTCAGCCTGATCAGCTTGACCAAAGCGCCCGGCAGACGGCACGGATCGACAAGAGAATGCTGAAGGGAACTGGCATGATGATCCGCCCGATAACCACTGCACCATTATTGGCCCTTGCGCTGGCAGGCTGCAGCAGCGGCGGCACCAATGCGGCCGATACCATGCCGATGAACAGCGCCGGCGCGATGATGGACATGCCAAAGCCCGATGGGCGGTCGTTCGATGTAAAGGCGCTGCCCATGTATCCGGGCGCAACAATGATCGACATGAAAATCATGGCGCACACGACGCCCGATGCCATGGCGTACAGCTTTGCCGCGCCCGCGCCGCTCGCGACGGTGCATGATTGGTTCAAGGACGCGCTGCCCAAGGCCGGGCTGGCGGTGACCGAACAGGGCGAAGACTTCACCGGGACCGACAAGGACGGCAAGATGTTTCGGCTCGATCTTGCGCGCGCTGCCGGAGACACGACCACGGGTACGATCACATCGGGCAATTGACCCGGCGCCGGCGCGGCGCGAAGGACTGGTGGACGGCGCACTGTCGCCCTATGTTGCTACCCAGCCCCACCTGATGGACTCTGTCGAATGCTTGATACGCCTGCCGCTACCGTCCCCGCTTTGTCGCTGACCCAGGACCGCACCGATCCCGAAAAATTTGCCGCCGCTTTAGGTGGGTCGTTCGAGCGATTCGGCTTTGCCATTGTGTCCGATCACGGTGTGCCGCAACCATTGATCGACCGTGCCTGGGCGTTGACAAAGGCCTTGTTCGATCTGCCCGAGGATGAAAAGCGGCGCTATTATTCGGCCAGCGGCGGCGGCGCTCGCGGCTACACGCCTTTCAAGACCGAAATCGCGAAGGGCGCATCGGCCGTCGATTTAAAGGAATTCTGGCATGTCGGGCGTGAACTGCCCGCCGGGCATCGCTTCGCCGAGCTGATGGCCGCCAATGTCTGGCCCGATCGACCCCAAGGGTTCCGCGATACCTTTCTGGAGCTGTTTGCCGCGCTGGATCGGGCGGGCGATGTCCTGTTGTCGGCAATTGCGCGGCATCTGGGCCTTGCCAACGACTGGTTTGACCCGGCTGTAAAGGACGGCAACAGCGTGCTGCGCCTGCTGCATTATCCGCCGATCGCCGCCGATGCCGAGGGTGTCCGCGCTGGCGCGCACGAAGACATCAACCTGATCACCCTGTTGCTGGGCGCCGAGGAAGCCGGGCTGGAATTGCTCGACAAGGACGGACGCTGGCTTGCCATCAAGCCCCCCGAAGGCGCGATGGTCGTCAATGTCGGGGATATGCTGCAACGGCTGACCAACCATGTCTTGCCATCGACCACGCACCGCGTTGTCAATCCGCCCCCCGAACGGCGGGGATTTTCGCGCTACTCGATGCCGTTTTTCCTGCATCCCGCGCCCGATTTTCTGATCGAGACATTGCCGGGGTGCATCAGCGCCGCCAACCCCAATCGCTATCCAACCCCGATCAGCAGCCATGATTATCTGTTCGAACGGCTGGTCGAAATCGGGCTGGTCAAAAAGTAACCCGCTTGTTTTCCTTGCGACAGGCCGCGCAATACCGGTAGGCGCGCCGGCGAAGGGAAGACGCATGACCGAACCACTCCGCATTGCGCTCGCTGGCCTTGGCACCGTTGGCGGCGGCGTCATTCGGCTGATCGATGCCAATCATGATCTGATCGCGCGGCGGGCAGGCCGCCCGATCGAGATCGTTGCGGTATCCGCGCGCGACCGCAGCAAGGATCGCGGCGTTGATTTGACCCGGTTCGACTGGGTCGATGATACGACCGCGCTTGCCCGCCATGCCAGCGCCGATGTGGTGGTGGAGCTTATCGGCGGGTCGGATGGCCCCGCGCTTGCGCTTGCGCGGGCGACGCTGGGCGCTGGCAAGGGATTTGTTACCGCCAACAAGGCAATGATTGCCCATCACGGCTTTGAACTTGCCGGGGCCGCCGAAACTTCGGGCGTCGCGCTGAAGTTCGAAGCGGCGGTGGCGGGCGGGATCCCGGTGATCAAAGGGCTGCGCGAAGGCGCCGCCGCCAATGAAATTGCGCGCGTCTACGGCATCCTCAACGGCACCTGCAATTACATCCTGTCGGCGATGGAAGCCACCAAGGAACAGGGCGGCGGTCGTGACTTTGCCGATGTGCTGGCCGACGCCCAGGCACTGGGCTTTGCCGAGGCTGATCCCAGTTTTGACATTGACGGCATCGACGCGGCGCACAAATTGTCGATCCTCGCCAGCGTTGCCTTTGGCACGCGACCCGCTTTTGCCGATGTCGCGGTCAGCGGTATTCGGCATATCCTGGCAGCCGACATCGCTGAAGCGGCATCGCTTGGCTACCGCGTCCGCCTGCTGGGTATTGCCGAAGCGGGTGCGGACGGGCTGGTCCAGCGCGTCCACCCCCATCTGGTGCCGCTCGCACACCCGCTGGCGCATGTTACCGGCGCCACCAACGCGGTGGTGGCTGAGGGTAATTTCGTTGGACGGCTGTTGTTTCAGGGCGCCGGGGCCGGCGACGGACCAACCGCATCGGCCGTCGTTGCCGATCTGATCGATATCGCGCGCGGCGAATTTGGACCGGCCTTTGCCATGCCCGCCGGATCGCTGTCGCAAATGGCAGCTGCCGACACCGGTGAGCGTATGGGCCGCGCTTATGTGCGCTTCACCGTTGCTGACAAAGTGGGTGTGCTGGCGGAAATCGCCGCGGCGATGCGCGATGCCGGCGTATCGATCGAGAGCCTGATGCAACGCGGCGCGCTGGTCGATGGACGCGTGCTGGTCGCCATCGTCACGCACCAGGGACCAGAACGCGCAGTCGCGCAGGCAATCGCGGCGCTCAAGGGATCAACCAGCCTGATCGGCGATCCCCTGTGGATGCATATCCTCAACTAACCGCGTCACCGGTCCAGCCACGCGCCGACCCGCGTTGCAATCGCCTGCAGCGCAATCGCTTCCGGTCCCCCGCGAACGATTGGCGGCGTGCCCGCATCCGACGCCGTGCGAATCGCGATGTCGAGCGGGATGCGGCCAAGGAAATCAATGCCCAGCTCCGTCGCTGCGGCTTCGGCGCCGCCGCGTCCGAACGGATCCGACGCCTCGCCGCAATGCGGGCAGATATAGCCGGCCATGTTTTCGACCAGGCCGATGATCGGGATGCCGGCCTTGGCAAACAGATCGATCGCGCGCCGCGCATCGATCAGCGCCAGATCCTGCGGTGTGGAAACGATCACCGCGCCGACCGGCTTGTGCTTCTGGATCATGGTCAGTTGCACATCCCCCGTGCCGGGCGGCAGATCGAGGATGATCGTGTCGGCCTTGCCCCAGTCAGCATCGACCAGCTGGCCCAGTGCGCCCGCCGCCATCGGCCCGCGCCAGGCGATCGCCTGATCGGCGGCGACCAATTGTCCCATGGAGAGAATCGGGACGCCATAGGCCGTGGCCACCGGAATTAACTGCTTGTCCTTCGCTTGTGGCCGCGTGCCTTCCACCCCGAACAATTTCGGCTGCGACGGGCCATAGATATCGGCATCAACCAGCCCGACCTGTCGCCCCGCCTGCGCCAGACCGATCGCCAGATTGGCCGACACCGTTGATTTGCCGACACCACCCTTGCCGCTGGCAACCGCCACCAGCCGGTGGGTCTGCCGCTGGCTGGTCATCGCGACGCGCACCGAATCAATGCCGGCGAGCCCGGATGCCGCGGCCTTGACGTCTTCTTCCAGATTGGTGCGTGCATCGGGTGTCAGGCCCGTCACGTCGATGATGATGCTGGCGCGCCCGCCGTCAATCCGGGCGGTGGCGCGGCCGCCCGCAATCGGGGCCAAAAGGCTGTTGAGTTGATCATTTGTCGTCATGCGCGTGCGTGATACGCATCGATTGCACGGTTGCCACTGTTTTTCCGGATGAGCGCCCTTATAAAGGGGGCATGACGATCCTTGCGGCGTGGCGACAGCGCCTTTCCATCCTGATGACTGAGAAGCCGAAAAGCCCCTGGGGCAATGGCGGTGGTGACGACGGCGACGACGCTGGCGGACCGCGCAATCCGTGGTCGGTGCCGCCCGGCGGCAACCGTGGGCGCAATACCAAGCCCAGCGCGCTGGACGAATTTATCCGGCGTGCGCGCGGCCCAGGCGGCGGCGGTGGCGGCGGTGGCAATGGCTTTCCGGGCCTGCCCGGTGGGCAGGCACCGCGCACCATCGCCCTGATCGGCGGCGCGCTGATTATTGCGCTGTGGGTGGTGTTCACCAGTTTCCATGTCATTGCCCCGCAGCAACAGGGCGTGGTGACCTTTTTCGGCCGTTATTCGGCAACGCTCGATCCGGGCATTCGCGTCACCCTACCGGCACCTATTGAAACCGTGAAAACGGTGGATGTGCAGGCGACCCGTACCGAAGATTTTCCCAAAACCGGCGGTGAGCAGAATCTGATGCTGACCAGCGACCAGAATATCGTCGATGTGGCCTATTCGGTGCAATGGTATGTCAGCAATCCGCAGGACTTCATCTACCAGATTGCCGAACCGCAGGAAACGGTGCGCGCCACCGCCGAAAGTTCGATGCGTGCGGTGATCGCCACGGTGTCGCTCGACGATGCCATCGGCTCGGGCCGCAACCGGGTTGAACAGCGGATGCAGGACCTGATGCAGTCGATCCTTGACGATTATCACGCCGGTGTCCGCATTCGCGGGGTGACGCTGAAACAGGCCGATCCGCCCGCCGAGGTGATCGAGGATTTTAAAAAGGTGATTGCGGCCCAGCAGGAAGCCGCGTCGAACCTCAACAAGGCGCGGACCTATGCGCAGCAGATCATCGCTCACGCACAGGGTGAAGCCGCGCAATTCAACCTCGCTTATGATCAATACAAGCTGGCGCCCGAAGTAACCCGCCGCCGCATGTATTATGAAACGATGGAGCAGGTGCTGGGCAAGACCAACAAGACAATCGTCGAAACCCCAGGGGTCGTGCCCTATATCCCGCTGCCCGCCACCCGCGGCAAGGCACCCGATATTCAGGTTACCGGCAAGCAGGGAGGCGGCCAGTGAACGGCGTGTTGCGCAACCCGGTATCGCTGGGCATCATCGCCCTGCTGGCGCTGATCCTGGCGGCCAGCAGTCTGGCGATTGTCCCTGAAACCCAGCAGGTCGTGATCCTGCGGTTTGAACAACCGATTGGCACCGTCAACGTCTGGCGTCCAAATCAGCCATTTGGCCGGACCAACGCCGGTCTGATCTGGCGCATCCCCTTTGTCGACAAAATCGTGTGGGTCGACAAGCGCGTGCTCGACGTTGATCTTGATAACCAGCGCGTCCTGTCGATCGATCAGGACCGGCTTGAGGTAGATGCCTATGCGCGGTTCCGCATCGTCGATCCGCTCAAAGCGGTGCTGTCTACTGGCAGCACCAGTTCGACCGAACAGCGCGTCGCCGATCAGCTCAGCCCGCTGCTTGGATCTGCGCTGCGCAACGAACTTGGCAAGCGACCCTTTGCGGCGCTGCTCAGCCCCGAGCGGGGTCAGGTGATGGATAACATCCAGGCCGGGTTGCAGACC
>JAIELC010000119.1 GCA_019753375.1 Sphingomonas sp. | reverse complement strand
GCCCAGCGCAGCATCGATGCATCATCATCGGCACGAAAGGCAGGGTTGGGGTGCATTGATCAGGCTCGGCTGCGTCCCCGGCGTTCGCCCTTGCGATCGCGGCGTTTCGCCTTGGCGATCGTCGCGGCGGCCCGCCTCTTGCCTTCGGGTGTTTCGTTGAATTTGGGTTCGTCGAGCGGGAGCGCATTGCCCAGCGCTTCGTCAAAACCCAGCAGCCCCATGCTTTCGGCAAAATGTGCCGGTAAATCGGCAGTGACATCAATCTGGCCACCATCGGGATGGTCGATGCGGATGCGCCGCGCATGCAAATGCATCTTGCGGCTGACGCCGCCGGTCAGAAACGATGCCGGCCCGCCATATTTGCCGTCACCAACGATCGGATGACCGATCGCGTTCATATGGACGCGCAGCTGATGCGTGCGACCGGTATAGGGTTGCAGTTCAACCCAGGCCGCGCGGTTGCCGGCCCGTTCAATCACCCGGTAACGGGTCCGCGCAGGGCTGCCCGATTCCTCATCGACATGCATTTTTTCGCCACCCGTGCCGGGTTGCTTGCCAATCGGCAAGTCGATGATGCCGTCGCGAATGTCGGGCACCCCGACAATCAGCGCCCAATAAACCTTGCGCGCGGTACGGCTCGAAAAACTCTTGGCAAAAAAACCCGCGGCCCGCGCGTTGCGCGCGACAAGCAGCGCGCCCGACGTATCCTTGTCGAGCCGGTGAACCAGCTTGGGCCGCCCCTCGCTTTCAAAGGTCAGCGCGTCGAGCAAGCCATCGACATGCTCGGTCGTCTTGGTCCCGCCCTGCGTGGCCAGTCCGGGCGGCTTGTTCAGGACGATCGCGGCATTGTCCTTGTGGATCACCATGTCCTGCACATAGGCGGCTTCATCGGCCGATAGTGGCGGGCGCTCGCGCTTTTGCGGCGCATCGGTGCGGGTGGGCTCGGCCGGGGGAACGCGCAGCGTCTGTCCCGCGGTCAGCCGGTCGCCGGGTGTTGCCCGCGCGCCATCGACGCGCAGCTGGCCGGTTCGCGCCCATTTGGCGACGGTGGTAAAACTGGTGCCGGCCATATGCCGCTTGAACCAGCGATCGAGGCGGATGCCGTCATCATCGGCAGCGACCACGAACTGCCTGACATCACCGGCGTTCATGCCATCCCCCGAACGATGCCCAGCCCGGCAAACACGGCGACAACCGATCCGATGACCGATACCAGCGCGTAGCTCAGCGCGCCAAGCCAGGCGCCGCGCTCGATCATCCCCACCGTCTCGAGCGCAAAGGCCGAAAAGGTCGTGAAGCCGCCCAGCACGCCAACGCCCAGCAGCAATCGCCAATTCTCGCCGGGCACCGACAGCCGGGCAAGCCCGCCGACCAGCAAACCCATCAGCACGCCGCCCAGCAGATTGACCGTCAACGTTCCCCAGGGATAGTGCGGACCCAGCAGCGACAGCATCAGCCGGCCCGTCAAATGCCGCCCGCCTGCACCGATCGCCCCACCGATCATCACCAAAATCAAAGCAACCATGCGCCGCGTTAGCGCGAAATCGCCGCCAAGAGAACCGCGGTCATCATTTCAGGCGATCAAAGCCCGTTATTGGCCACCAGATCGACGTCGCTGCCGCCATCTTTGCGGGGCATGGCATAGATAATATAGGCCCCGCCATCCGTGCTGCGGGTGCCGCCCAGCATGCGTTGTGCCCCATCACTTTGGCGTTCAGCCGAATAGCCCGCCCGGGTGGCGCGGCCAAAATACCAGTCGATCACGGTCTGCGGCGGCGCCTTTGACGCAAAACTGACGATCCGCACATTGCATCCGGCAGCCCCGTTGCCGGCAGCTTCGGATACATGCGCATCGGGATAGAGCGGCAAATCGGCGGGCAGCCGGTTGGCCCAGCGGATCGAATATTGGACCGCCGATGCACAGTTGCGCGTGCGCCGATCCTGCTGCCGGCCGGTCGGAAGGACGGCACCCTTATGTGCATGCTGCGCGAGGCGCGGATCAACGATGATCTGATCCTCCAGCGCCGTTGCAGGGGCCGGATCCCGGCCATTGGCGGCATTGTTGCCGTCGGCGAGTCTTGCGTCCAGCGTATCCAGATTATTGGCGTCCTTGCCGCCATCGCAGCCAGCCAGGGCGGTCACCAGCGCCACCAATGCCACCAGCGACGCCATCTTTGCTATCGCAGGACGCGCGCGCCCGAATGTCATCAAACCCTCTCCCGGTCGACCGCTGGGCGATGCCTTAAAGGCATTAGGGAAGGGTTTGTCGCGCCGGTGATCACCGGTCAATATGCGATGGTGATTGACATATGTAATACACTATATCACATTGTAGCGATGATGAACATCATTTCCGCGCTGGTCGGCATTGTCGCCTTCCTCATTGGTCTGGTCGGGCTGATCCCGTTTCTGGGCTGGCTGAACTGGATCGCGCTGCCGCTCGCCATTATCGGTGCGGGGATCGGCACGCTGTCGTCCCAGACCAGTGGGCGCAATCTGAACGCGCTTGTGCTGCTGTTTGGCAGCGCACGCCTTTTTCTGGGCGGCGGTCTGCTCTGACGATCGCCGCGACCGCTGCGCTGCGCTGATCCGGATCAGCGCCATCGGCGTGCTGCGCGCATCCATGCCCGACAGGCACCAAACAACAAGGGCGCGGCCAGCACCGCGCCCTTGCCGGGGTTCAGCAGGTATTTAGCGACAACGCCGATCGGCGGTCGAGGACCGATCGATTGCCTGGCCAGCAAGCGCGCCAACCGCCGCGCCGCCCAGCGTGCCGACCAGACGATCACCGCGCGTGTCGATGGTTCGGCCAATCAGCGCACCGCCGACCGCACCCAGCACGAGGCCGGTGGTCCCATCGGACTTGCGGCAATAGGTCCGTCCGTCGCGCCCACGCCATTCGCGATAGGCGTATTGACGATGGCGGCGGCCATTGTCGTGGCGATAATGGCCGTCATCGTCGCGATAGTCGCGGTGACGTTCGTGCGCCGCAGCGGGCGCTGTGACGGTTACGGCGCCGGACAGGGCGACCGACAAGCCGCTCAGTGCCAGAAATAATGTACGCATGTCCAAATCCCTTTTCTTCTTTGGTTGCGGGTGTGGAACGCTGGTGGCGCGCGGCGGGTTGCATGAACAGAAAACAACAACTCGTTCATGTGGCATCAGGCCGGCGATCGACCCGGTCGGATCGCCAATCATGCACGATCGGCACCCTGCTGGCATATGTGCACGATATCCACGTTATCCACAGGCCCGGTGACCCGTTTTAGACTTTGCGCGACTCAGGATTGGTGACACCTTCATGACTGTAGGCAGCGCGGTCAAACGGCGGGAAACCAAAGAGAGATCAGCTGCTTAGATCTCGGCAGGAAGCGAGGATCGCAAGGTCTGAACGGGCAGCTGGGATGGGGTTCCGATCGCCGGAACCGATGAGTGGAAGCGCAAGCGGAAGCACGTCGGATGGAAGGCGGAGCCGGTGCCCGGGTTCCACAACGCGAAAGCGACGGTGGAGCTGGCCATCGAGGCGGGAAGTGCGGGGTCCGAAAGGGTTCCAACACCCGCCCCGGTGACCGAGCCGCAAAGCCGGATGTCCTTGTGACGCCGGTGGAGCATGCCGCCGAAACCAGACGGCGCGGGTGGACCGAAAGGAAAACCAAGCGGGTTGAAGTCCGGCGACCGGGGGTCGGCAGCAATGCTGGCCCCCATTTGCGTTTGGGCTTCAGCGCAGCCTTGGTGATTGCGGGCAGCGGCGGCCGTGAACAGTCGACAGTCGACGGTCTGCGACGGTAAACCCCAACCACCCGCCATGGCCAGCGATGACGGATCCTGATGCCGGGCTTGCCCGACCGGCTCCGGCATTCAGCCGCGAGCGCGGGCCTGCGGATAGGTGCCGAGCAACCGGACCCATTTGGAATGGAAGCCTAACTCCTCCAGCGCTCGGTCAACCGCCGGATCGCCCGGCTTGCCCATGATATCGGCATAGAACTCGCTCGCGGCAAAGCTGCCGCCGCGCTGATAACTTTCCAGCTTGGTCATGTTGACGCCGTTGGTGGCAAAGCCGCCCAGTGCCTTGTACAGCGCCGCCGGCACGTTCTTCACCTCAAAAATCAGCGTCGTCATGAACGGGCCATCCCCGGCCACTTCCCGGCTTCCGCGCGCCAGCACGACAAATCGCGTCGTGTTGTGGTCGGCATCGGCGATGCCTTGCTTCAGCACCGTCAGGCCATAGATTTGGGCGGCTCCCGGCGGGGCGAGGGCTGCGATCGCCGGATCGCCGCGTTCAGCGACGACGGCCGCGGCACCGGCGGTATCGGGATAGGCGACCGGGGCGATGCCATGATCGCGCAGCCAGTGGCGGCATTGTCCCAGCGCTTGCGGGTGGCTGATCGCTTCCTTTACCTGATCGATGCTGCCGATGCCCATCAGGGCATGGCGGATCGGCAGAAAATGCTCGCCGGTGATGACCAGGCCCGATTCGGGCAGCAGGAAATGCATGTCGGCGACGCGGCCGTGCAGCGAATTTTCGATCGGGATGATCGCGCAATCGGCCTGTCCATCGCGAACGGCGTCGATCGCGTCGGCAAAATCGAAACAGGGCAGCGCGAGGCCGTCGGGAAAGGCTTCCATCGCCGCGACATGCGAATTTGCCCCGGGCGCTCCCTGAAAAGCCACGGTCCGCCCGGGGTCGGCGGCGGCTTGCGATATCATCCGCGCAACGATCGGTCGTGCCGGGGCTGCATAATTTTCCATGGTGGAGGCGCGCTTAACGGGGCGCGAGGGAACCGGCAAGCGCGGCTTGCGATGCTGCGGATGCGAATATAAAGGGAGCGCACATTCGGTGGCGCAGAGGCTCACGCTTCTGCTCACTCTTTCGCTCATAGGGCATATCGACATCATGGATAATCGCACAAATACGATTGCAGGTTGGGTGCTGGCCGCGATGGCCTCGGCACTGGCGCTGTTCATCTTCAGCAACATGGCGTTCCGCCATGAACATTCCGAAAAGATGGGCTATGCAATCGTCGCACCGGAAGCGAGCGAAGCGGGTGCTGCCGCCGCGCCGACAGTGCCGTTCATGACGATGATGGCCTCTGCCGAAGTGACCAAGGGCGAAGCGGTCTTTGCCAAGTGCAAATCCTGCCACTCGGTCAATCAGGGCGGCCCCAACGGGATTGGCCCCAATCTTTATGGCACGGTTGGTGAAGCCATTGCCCAGGGCAAGGCCGGCTATGCATTCTCCGAGGCGCTGAAAGCCAAGGGTGCCGGTCAGAAATGGACCTTTGAGCTGCTGAACGAATGGCTGACCAGCCCCAAGAAGTTCGCCGAAGGCACCAAGATGAGCTTTGCCGGGCTCGAAAAGCAGGAAGATCGCGCCAATGTGATCGCCTATCTGAACGCCAACGGATCAAACCTGCCGCTGCCAGCTGCCCCGGCGGCCGCACCGGCCGAAGCAGCGCCCGCCGCCGACGCAGCCGCGGATGCCGGCACGGCACCTGCCCCTGCTGCCAAGTAAGCGCAGGCCCGGCGCGAACGGTCCGGTGTTTCGCCGGATCGCGCCGGGCGGAGCCGCCACCCGACCATTATCGCGCGGCGCACGGCGCGCGCCGCTGCCTGGTGAATGCGTTTAATTTAGCCGCACAGCGTCCCGGTGCCCGGCGCGGCATCGTCATTGCCGCCGTAAAAGCGCCGGACCACGTTCCAGGCCTCTTCGGCGGTTTCGACGATCGTAAAGATCGACAGATCGCGCTCGGCGATCACACCTTCTTCCACCAGTGCCTCGAAATTGATCACCCGGTTCCAGAAGTCGCGACCGAATAACAGCACCGGGATCGGATCAATCTTCTTGGTCTGGATCAGCGTCAGCAATTCGAACAATTCGTCAAACGTCCCAAAGCCGCCGGGAAAAGCCGCCAGAGCGCGGGCGTGCAGCAGGAAGTGCATCTTCCTCAGCGCGAAATAGTGGAACTGCATCGACAGCCGCGGCGTGACATAGGGGTTGGGGGCTTGTTCGTGCGGCAGGACAATGTTGAGCGCGACCGATTCGGCACCAACATCGGCAGCGCCGCGATTGGCCGCTTCCATGATCGATGGCCCGCCGCCTGAACAGACGACAAACTGGCGCTTGCCATGCTCATCGCACGGGTGAAGGCTGACCAGCCGGGCAAGCTCGCGCGCCACGTCATAATAGCGCGATTTTTCAACCAGCCGCTGCGCGATCGCGCGTTCCTTGTCGGTGGTTGCCTGATCGAGCAGCGCCTGCGCCTTTTCGGGCTCGGGAATGCGCGCCGACCCGTAAAAGACAAAGGTCGATCCGATATCGGCTTCCTGAAAGATCAGCTCTGGCTTCAACAGCTCAAGCTGAAAGCGCACCGGCCGCAGGTCTTCGCGGAGCAGAAAATCCATGTCCTGAAAGGCAAGCCGATAGGCGGGATGGTTGGTCTGCGGGGTGCTGCTGACGGTGCGGGCCGTTTCGGCATCCTGGCGGGCGCGTGCAAAAACGCGTTCGGGTACTTTTGGTTCGGACATCATCCTGCTCTAGCGACAGAAACCGGCGTGGTCATCCTCCAGATGGAGGTGATTATAATGAGCGGCATTATAGTCAGGGCTCAGGACCGTCCCAAATCTTTTGCAGGCCGAGGTGTGGATAACCCGCAAAAAGGTGCGAATGTCCTGATCGGCGCTGGTCCAGCCGGTCTGGACGCTGATGCGCCGGCCATCGGCAAGCACGAATCCGCTGACATCGACGGCATTGGCCGTGGCATGGCCCGACAATCGACCGGCGGACGCGGCATTGCCGATGACATTGCGGCAGGCATAGCTGCCAAAGGTTTCGATCCGGACAAGGTCGCTGCCGAGGATCTGGCGCGCAGCCGGCGCAATCGCATAGCGGCTCCAGCCCGCAAAGGCGCGCGCCAGCCCGCATTGCATTGCCGTCAGACCGGTGACGGGAACGCCGATATCGACCAATTGCACCGCGCCGGTGATCTGGCAGCCGCCCCCGAAAAACTGGTCGGGGACCGGGCTATAGTCGATCCGGTCGCGATCAAGCTCGGCAAGGCAGGCCCGGATTTCGCTCCGCGCAGGTGGTATCCCGCTTTTGGGCAGCGACGATCCATTGCCCGGGGCAGTCGATGCGCGATTGCGATCGCCACCCGCCAGGCACCCGGTCAATAACAACGCCAGAATCGTCAGGACTAACCGCCTCATAGCTGCGATTCTATGGCATTTCAGGGGCGTAGCGCTACCCCGCTGCGTTAAGCTGGATCGATGGCGTGCCGGGCGGACATGGCGCAGGGTAAAAGCTCCCCCCAGCGCCAATTCGGTTGACAGCCCTCTTGAAATCCTTAGGGCGGCCGACGGGCCACGCGGTCCCAACGCCGCGCGTGCTCTCTGTAAGGAGAGACTGACATGACTGATATTGCTGCGATTGACGCCACCACTGCGTCCGCCCCTGCCAAACCCGCCACCAAAGCTGCGCGTCCGTTTTTCTCATCGGGTCCGTGCGCCAAGCCGCCCGGCTGGGATGCGGCCAAGCTCGCCACCGAATCGCTCGGTCGGTCGCATCGGTCGAAAATCGGCAAAACCCGGCTCCAGCATGCAATTGATCTGACCCGCAAGGTGCTGCGCGTGCCCGACACGCACCGCATCGGCATCGTCCCGGCGTCGGACACCGGCGCCTATGAAATGGCGATGTGGACCATGCTGGGCGCCCGGCCTGTCACCACGCTTGCCTGGGAAAGCTTTGGCGAAGGCTGGGTGACCGACGCGGTCAAGCAGTTGAAGCTCGATCCGACCGTGATCCGCGCCGATTATGGCGCGCTCCCGGATCTGGGCACGGTCGACTGGTCGCATGACGTGCTGTTCACCTGGAACGGGACGACCAGCGGCGTGCGCGTTCCCGATGGCAACTGGATTGCCGGTGACCGCGAAGGATTGAGCTTTGCCGACGCGACATCGGCGGTGTTTGCCTATGACATGCCGTGGGACAAGCTGGATGTAACGACCTTTTCCTGGCAGAAAGTGCTGGGCGGTGAGGGCGCCCACGGCGTGATCATTCTGGGGCCGCGCGCGGTTGACCGGTTGACCAGCTACACCCCCGCCTGGCCACTGCCCAAGATTTTCCGCCTCGTTTCCAAGGGCGCGCTGACCGAAGGCGTGTTCAAGGGAGAGACGATCAACACCCCGTCGATGCTGGCGGTTGAAGACGTGATCTTTGCGCTTGAATGGGCAGAAACGCTGGGCGGGCTCGATGGGCTGATGGCGCGGAGCAATGCCAATGCGGCGGCGCTCGACAAGATTGTCGCCGAGCGCGACTGGCTCGGCCATCTTGCCGCCGATCCGGCGTCGCGGTCAAAGACCAGCGTCTGTCTGACGGTGGCGGGCGCCGACGAAGCGCTGATCAAAGCAATGGCCGGTGCGCTCGAAAAGGAAGGCGCGGCGTTCGACATCGCCGGATACCGCGATGCCCCGCCCGGCCTGCGCATCTGGTGCGGCGCGACGGTCGACACCGCCGATATCGTCGCGCTCGGCCCCTGGCTCGACTGGGCCTATGCCGTGGCGAAAGCGGCCTGATCCAGCCAGCCCTCTCCTCTCGGGGAGAGGGTTGGGAGAGGGGCAGCCAAGCAGCGCCACCTCTCCGTTACTCCCCCTCTCCCCGGCCCTCTCCTCTGAAAGGAAGAGGGAGCAGAAGGAACAAATCCCATGCCCAAAGTGCTGATTTCCGACAAAATGGACCCCAATGCTGCCGCTATCTTCCGCGCGCGCGGCGTCGAGGTTGATGAAATTACCGGCAAGACTCCCGAAGAATTGATGGCGATCATTGGCGAGTATGACGGCCTTGCCATCCGCAGCTCAACCAAGGTCACCAAGGCGATTCTGGAGCACGCCACCAAGCTGAAGGTCATCGGCCGCGCCGGCATTGGCGTGGATAATGTCGATATCCCGGCGGCATCGGCCAAGGGCGTGGTGGTGATGAACACCCCGTTCGGCAATTCGATCACGACCGCCGAACATGCCATCGCGCTGATGTTCGCGCTTGCCCGGCAATTGCCCGAGGCCGATGCGAGCACGCAGGCCGGCAAATGGGAAAAGAACCGTTTCATGGGCGTCGAACTGACCAGCAAGACGCTGGGCCTGATCGGCGCGGGTAATATCGGGTCGATCGTTGCCGATCGGGCGTTGGGCCTCAAGATGAAAGTGGTCGCGTTTGACCCGTTTCTGACGCCCGAACGCGCGATGGAAATGGGCGTTGAAAAGGTCACGCTCGACGATTTGCTGGCGCGCGCCGATTTCATCACGCTGCACACGCCGCTGACTGACCAGACGCGCAACATTCTGTCGGCCGAAAATCTGGCCAAGACCAAAAAGGGTGTGCGGATCATCAATTGCGCACGCGGCGGGCTGATCGATGAAGCGGCGTTGAAAGCCGGTCTCGATTCGGGCCATATCGCGGGCGCCGCGCTGGACGTGTTCCAGACCGAACCCGCGACCGATTCGCCGTTGTTCGGGACGCCGGGTTTTGTTTCCACCCCGCATCTGGGCGCGTCGACCACCGAAGCGCAGGTGAACGTCGCGCTGCAGGTAGCTGAGCAGATGGCCGATTTCCTGGTCACCGGCGGCATTACCAACGCGCTGAACGTGCCCAGCCTGTCGGCGGAAGAAGCGCCCAAGCTGAAGCCGTATATGGCGCTGGCGGAGAAGCTTGGGTCGCTGATCGGTCA
>JAIELC010000125.1 GCA_019753375.1 Sphingomonas sp. | reverse complement strand
GGGTTGGTCTCAGCAACCAAACCTTCCCATCAGGAGGCCATTCCAGCCAATACACACGCCAGTCCCGCGTCAGCGGGTTCGTTCAATCCCTAAATCGTCACTACAGCCTAGATTTTTGCCAAACCAGTTTGGACCTCGGGTGTATGCATTATGTCCCTTTTCTCCCGACCGAGCTATACCTGAAGCCTTCCCGTTCGGCTTTGGCGGGAGGGTAGACGTTGCGCAGGTCGATCATCACAGGCGCGGCCATCGTCTCGGCCAGCCGTTTCAGGTCCAGCGCGCGAAAAATGTCCCATTCGGTCACGATCGCGACCGCATCCGCACCCTTTGCCGCTTCGTAAGCGTCCGCGCACAGAGTGATCTCCGGCATAATCTCTTTGGCGATCGCCATGCCTTCGGGGTCATAGGCACGGATCTCGGCACCCGCATCGAGCAGGCTTTGGACGATAGCGAGGCTCGGCGCGTCACGCATGTCGTCGGTATTGGGCTTGAAGGTCAGGCCCAGGATCGCCACGGTCTTGCCACGCGCTTCGCCGCCCAGTGCGTTGATGACCTTGCGCCCCATTGCGCGCTTGCGGCTATCGTTGACCTTCACGACCGCCTCGACGATCCGCACCGGCGATTCATAATCCTCGGCGGTCTTCAGCAGTGCCAGCGTGTCCTTTGGAAAGCACGACCCGCCATAGCCGGGACCAGCGTGCAGGAACTTCGACCCGATCCGGTTGTCGAGCCCGATGCCGCGCGACACGTCCTGCACGTTTGCGCCGACGGCTTCGCACAGGTCGGCGATTTCATTGATGAAAGTGATCTTGGTCGCCAGGAACGCGTTGGCGGCATATTTGATCAGCTCGGCGGTGCGGCGCGCGGTGAACAGGATCGGACTCTCGTTCAAATAGAGCGGGCGATAAATGTCACGCATGACCTGTTTGGCGCGCTCGTCCTCGGTGCCGATCACGATCCGGTCGGGCCGCTTGAAATCGCCGATCGCCGCGCCTTCCCGCAGGAATTCGGGGTTGGAGACGACCGCCACGTCAAGGTGCCCGCCCGCCTCGCGAATGATCGCCTCGACCTTGTCGCCGGTTCCGACGGGGACGGTTGACTTCGTCACGACGACGACCGGCCCGGTGATCGCATCGGCAATCTCGCGGGTGGCGGCGAAGACATAGGTCAGGTCGGCATGGCCGTCGCCGCGCCGCGAGGGCGTGCCGACCGCGATGAAGATCGCGTCGGCCCCTGCGACCGCCGATTTCAGGTCCGTGGTAAAGGTCAGCCGCCCCGCCGCAACATTGGCGGCGACAAGCGAATCGAGGCCGGGTTCGAAGATCGGCATCCGTCCGGCCTTCAGCGCATCGATCTTGCCCTGATCCTTGTCGACGCAGATCACGTCATGGCCGAAGTCAGAAAAACACGCACCCGAAACCAGGCCGACATAGCCCGAGCCGATCATCGTAATCCGCATCGTCTTCCCCAATGAATCAATAAGTTTGCAGGCGTTCGATATTCTGAAAGCCTGATTAATGCTAACAGCCGTCAGCGCAGACGATGCCGTACATGATCTCAGAAGGGATGGTTCCGGGGATCAGTCCTCGCAAGCTAAAGCGACGAATATAACAGGCAAACCTTCCCCGTTGCCGTATAGTCCCGACGGCCGCTGCGACCATTGGGTCGGTGCGCTGTTCCAACGCTTCGGCCTCGGCGCGCACCGAGTTTAGTTGCGCGAGTGCGTCGTTCAGTCTTGATTTGGACAAGCTCATATGATTCCTGCCACTTCAACTCGGCTCGGCTTGCGCTCCCATGCCGATGCATCAGCGACGATCGTATCCAAGATGGCGCGCTGCGGCGCCCAGTCGATCGTCGCGTGGACTGCGCGGTTATCGGCTAGCAGCTCGAATTGTACACGGGGGTGGCCGCCATCAATTCTACGGTCGAGTTTTCGATGGGTTGCGCAGTCGACAGCATCGAGCACGTCGCGCGCTGCCCCATGTGCTGCAGCAATATCACTGACATTTATCTGGTCGCGCACGCCGATCCTGTCCGGGGTCGCATAGTCGGTCCCATCAGCGCCAACCGCTCTGCGCTTTCGCAGTGCTTCCTCTACCCCGATCTTGATAAGGTGCGTCGCGCTGATCGTCGACTGCCTGGCGCGTTGCTTGAGGCCCGCGCCTGCGATATTGAAATATCGAAGCGCTGCGTAATAGGTGCTTTGAACTACGGCTACATTACGCATCATCGCTTCCGTGATCTGCTTCGAGGTGCCATAGGAGTTGATCAGCATGGTCGGGCCGTTTTCTCCGAATGGCATTTTCTTCGGCCTGCCGTGCGTTGCAGCGATCGAGGAAAAGATGCCATGCCTGACGCCGGAAATGAGCGATCTTTCGAGCAACGCGCGGCTGGTGACGAAATGGTTGCCGTAATATTTTAGCGGATCGCCGACCAATCCAGGAACGATGATCGAGCCGACAAAATGTATGATCGCTCGAACGCCGTGATGACGTATCCTGCCGCGCACCAAATCGTCATCCTCGAGGTTATCGGTGATGAGGTTCGCCCGTGGGTCGACCAACCAGTCGAACGTAGTCGAGAGGTTGTCGATCACCACCACCTTGTAGCCGGCATGCAGCAACGCCGGCATATGGCGGCTGCCGATATAACGCGCCCCGCCTGAACCAGTACCGATCTATCGGGCATACAGTATCTCCAATCCGTCGAGGTTAACGGTCGGCACGGCATCATCGTTTGGCATTTTCAAGTCGTTCGTCTCGAGCTCGAACTCGCGATAAAATTTCCATTTTCATCACACTAGCTTGGTTTCTGCGCATGACTAAAGGACCGTTGGAGTGATGAATTAGATCAGGTTGCGTGATACCAAATCCACCGCGAACGCGCGCACTGTCGCCCCAATATCTTCGCGGTCAACCGCAATAGCCAGGTTCGCCGTCACATAGCCAGCCTTGTCGCCACAATCATAGCGCCTGCCATCAAACGTCAGTCCGTGGAACGGCTGATCCCCGATCATTTTCGACATTGCATCGGTGAGCTGAATCTCACCGCCGGCGCCTTTGCCCTGGTTTTCGAGAACGTGCATCACCTCGGGCTGCAGGATGTAGCGGCCGATCACCGATAGATTTGACGGTGCAGAGCCCTTCGCTGGTTTCTCGACCAGCCCTTTCACCTCGGTTAGCGCGCCATCGCGCGTGCCAGGAGTGATGACACCGTACATATGGGTCTGGTCCTCCGGCACTTCTTGTGCACAGATCATGTTACCGCCGACCTGCATATAGGCATCGACCATCTGTTTAAGACAACCGGGCTTGCCCACCATGAAATCATCGGCGAGCAGCACCGCGAAGGGTTCGTCCCCAACTATATCACGCGCGCACCAAACAGCATGACCAAGACCCATCGGCTCTTGTTGGCGCACATAGGCCACAGCTCCTGGCGTAAGCCTAGTTTGATGGAGCAGATCCATTGATTTGCCGCGCGCAGCCATGGTAGATTCGAGCTCATAGGCGATGTCAAAATGATCCTCGATCGCAGATTTGCCGCGGCCGGTAACAAATATCATCTGCTTAATGCCAGCCTCGAGAGCTTCGTCGACTGCGTACTGGATGAGCGGACGATCAACGATCGGCAACATTTCCTTGGGCAGCGCTTTGGTGGCTGGCAGAAACCGCGTGCCGAGGCCACCGACTGGAAACACTGCCTTGCGTACCGGCTTGATCAGCATCTTCGCCCCCCCAAAGCGATTCGATGTCGCTTTCTACTGCGCTGCAGCAACAATGCAAAGTCGATGTCGAAAATAGCCGCAGATTAATTTAGCAGAGGGCTGGGACGAGGTAGAGGTAGCCTGCCGATCAGCAACCATGCACAATCAGCGGGCGTCGCCGCAGTCGGCTGGCAGAAGCCTCAGCCGCGGTAAATTGAATCCATGTCGACCGAACCGGAGTGCCCCAAATTCATGCGCGAAATAAAAAAGGCGCTATGATCTCAGTTCAGCATATTTCAGTTGAGTTTGATGAACCCTATTCCGAATCAAACATTCAGGGGGTCGATCAGGACTTTTTGATCAACTCTGCCCGTTCACCTTCCTGAGAAAGGCGCCATTTTCCCAAGTCGCGCAGCATCGGGCGCCGGCATCCCAAGCATTGGCTCCGGGTATACATATCATCGTTCCAAATATGATGACCGTCGCGCCGATGTCGGCCAAAGAGACAAAATATACGGCGATAAGTACGGCGCGAAAAACGGTTCCAGCTTTGTGGCATGAATCGCCTCCATTGCGAAAAAACACTTACGCGATGTACAAATAGTCTTTCTTATTTGTGAAAAAACCTGACATATTTTCAAATATAAGCAAACAAATACTCAAACTGATCATCATGAGGTATCATATCAACCACTCTGTTACGTTCAACCTCATTGAACGTCCGTGTATCGGCCGCGTAAAATAGCTAACCGCTTTACCCTGATAACCATTATATATTTCGGTGCAGGTTATGTGGTCAATCCGGTAGCGGCTGCGGTCGTTTGTCGCAGGCGGTCTTTCAAGGTCGGAGCATCGAATTTCGTCCGCAGTTTTCGATTTGACAGTAATGCAGTGACGAGAATGACCGGCCATGCCCAGGTTGCCGCGGCGTCGCCGATCGTATCGGGCAAGTTCCAAAAGCCCAGATAGAGCCGGTCGATGATTTCGTTAGCGACCTCGAACACCACGATCACCACAAGCGGCCCACCATGACAAAGATGCTGTCGTGAAAGAACCGCGGTCCCGAGCCAGAGGACAAGTCCCACCTGCATATGAACGAATTTGTCTGACTGTCCCGACCATACCAGGATTTGTTCGATAAGCTGGTGATAGGCGATCACAAAGGACATGTCGGGTCTATAGTGCGCCGCAGCAAAAATCGCTATCGCCAAACCGGCGAGCTGCCGGATTTTTCAGGAAGACGGCGATTGCGAGGTGCGCTGCTACGAGATGGCGCTGAATGAGGGTTTGTCCCTTGTCAAACGCCGTGAGCCGCCGACGACAAGAGATGCCGGCGTGGATAGCGAATTGATTATACCCAGCGACACATTTTTTCGACAGCGGGCATTGCTTGCGCTGGTGCTATCGGGTGATTCATTACGCGGCAAAAGCGGCGGCGTTTTTTTGAAAAATAGCAACGCTTCTGGAGTGGCGGTGCTGTTATCAGGCCAAGGGGGGATCAGGATGCGCATTTCGCCGCTCAACGGGGCACAGCGGCTATTTTTCATGGCCGGTCTGTTATTGACTTGGCCGCTCATCTTGAACGGTGGGCCGTTCCTGTTCTCGGACACAACAAGTTATATCCGCGCAGCCGATGCAGTGGCGTTCAGCGCCACGGGCCACACAACCCCCTGGTCGGACGTGATCACCACGCCACAGCGGGCGGCGGCGTCAGGCGTCCTGACTGGGTCAGTTGCAGGACCTGAGGGTGGGGCAGGGGGAGACCCGATTGGTGACGAGACCGCGTCCGGCCAAAATGTCATTGTGGGGCGGTCGATCTTTTACGGGGCAATGCTATACGCAGGTGTCCTGTTTGGTAGCCTCGCGTTCCCTGCAATACTTCAGGCGCTGGTTGCCGGGATCGCCATCATTGGGGGCGTCCGCCATTTCGCAGATCCAGCGGTTGAACGCGATCAGTTCAACCGGCTTGCGATCGGGTCAACCGCGGTTGCGGCGACCGTTTCAGCTTTGCCGTGGTTTACAATCTTTCTCATGCCAGATGTATTTGCCGGCCTGGCGATTCTGGCGGCCGCGATCGTACTTGGCGGATGGGCGCGCGAGCCGTTGAGCTGGCGCCTGTTCTGGGCCGCGCTTTTGTGTTTTGCAGCGCTTGTCCACGCCTCGCACTTGCTTTTGTTAATCGCGCTCGGCTTCGTTGGTATCGGGATTCGGGCACTGTGCGGCCCCATAGTTCGGATCATGCCGATACTGCTGGTGTTCGCCGCTGCCATGATCGGTGTTGCAGGCGATGCGGCCTTTCAGCTTGGGATCGGCGCGGTCTCGCACCGCGCGGCAGTACGCCCTCCGTTTCTTGCGATGCGGCTCATCGCCGACGGGCCGGGTGCTGCGTATCTGCGCGCAACGTGTCCGAACAGTGGCTTTGCGCTGTGTGACTTTCGCGAGCTGCCGGCATCGAACAGCGACGTATTGTTGTGGAGTGCCGATCCCCGCTTGGGCATGTTTACGGCGGCCTCTGCTGAAGTCCAGCGACGCATCGCCCGCGAGCAGTTCCAATTCGTGATGGGGGTGGGCATGCGCTATCCTGGTTGGACGGCCGCCACGATGTTCAGCAATTTCTGGCGCCAATTGGGCCTCGTTGGACTCGATGAGTTTCGAGTATCACCGCTCGCTGATCCCGAGGTCGCGGCACGCACGCCGGCGCCGGTGCGAGCAACCATTGAGGCTTCAGCGATTGCGCGCGGCGGTATACCGACGGGGCTTTATCGTTTGGTGATTTGGCCGGTTACGGTGATCGGTCTCGGCCTTTTGGCGTTGGCTGTATTTCGCCGGGGTTGGGTCGTCGCTACGCCAGCCCTGGTGATCCTGATCGGCATTTTGACAAACGCCGCAATCTGCGGTGCGCTCTCGATTCCCTCGGATCGCTATCAGGACCGGGTCATTTGGCTGATCGCCGTTTTCGCGGTGTTCGTGTGGCGCGACGCTCAGCCGCGCCGCTTGTTCAATTACCTCGGGTCGTAGTCACGCGACGGCGCGTATTGGTACGCCGGATTGCAAGACCCAGCGCTGATCGCCTTCGAACCCCATGGCGCTGAGCCGTCCGTTGCTTTGCGCGCCGGTATCGAGCCCGATTCGATTGGCGTGCTCGTCGACGTCGGCAGTGACCGTATGACCGTGAACGATGATCTTTTCATGAGCGCTATCTGATTTCAGGAATTCATGGCGAATCCAGCGCAAATCTTCAGCCTTTTGCGCCGCGAGCGGAATGCCGGGGCGTATCCCTGCGTGGACAAACGCATAGTCCCCGATCACGATCTGATCTTCAAAGCCTTGCAGGAACGCGACATGGCGGTCCGGCACGGCGTCACGCAATAGGTCCATAACTTCATAGAAATCGTCTGCGGCATAGTCACCTTTGCGAATGCCGTAGCTCGCAATCGTGGCATCGCCGCCGATACGATTGAAAAATTTCAAGGCTTCGTAATTGCCCGCCAGCACGCTCAGGAAAACTTCCTCGTGATTGCCCAGGAGGAATCGCATGGTCCAGTCAGGCGTCGACAGGGTCAGGAGCCGCTCGATGACCGCCGCCGAATCAGGGCCGCGATCGATCAGGTCGCCCAGAAAGATCAGCACGGTCTGCGCCGGTCCTCGCCGTGCATTCTCTCGCGCGATCTGGTCGAGCAAGTCGTCAAGCAGGTCCAGGCGGCCATGGACATCGCCGATCGCGAACACCCGCTGACCCGGCGGAATACGCGGCAGGACAGGTGCTGATTTTTCAGCGATCCGCCGGATCAGAAATTTCCTCAACATGCTGGTGCCATTTACTCTGAATACAAATTCATGAATTTCAACGGCCGCGGGCGAGCCTGGTGCTTTGCCACCATCCCAGCATCTCAATGGTTTGAGGCCGCGCTGGGATACGAATCTGACACGCCAGACTCAATGACGCCGCCTTCTTATTTCGCTAGCGCGATTTATTGTGCGGCGCAATAGATCGTTATCGGCGGTGCCTGTCAACGGCAGTACATTGTGCCATTTTTGGCTCGGCTCGCATAGCGGCGTCCAATACCGAATCGCAGACTTAGCGACGAGTCAGATAACCGCCTCACAGGGTTATATTAAATGCCTGCTAGCTCCTCGACAGCGATTAGTGACGCGTATTATTTCTCAGACAAATGCAAATGCTATCAGAGTTCGGCCGCGATTCGTATCTGGTTTCAAACGTGAATTTGCCATCGCGTTGGTAGCAACTGCTATAATCATGAATGAGCGGTCGAATGAATCGGCGGGTCGTTGAGACCCTGTTAGCTACCAGGGCGCTCGACAAAGATCGTTGCGAGCTTGATCCCATGGGCCCATTGCAAGGCGGCCCGCAGGGCTTCTTCCGCCTTTCCGAAGTTATTTTCGTGGACCGACGTGACGGAGATGCCGCTAATCCGAGCAACGCCTTTGAAACCCGTCATCCCGTTTGGGAACGCCTCGATTGTCACCCTGTTGCTATCAGCCGGTGCCTTCGCGCCATCATCGAGATATCGAACGTCCATTTCGTCCCCCTTTACGCAGGTGCAGCATACCGAACGGGCGCATGGTTGGCGACAGATTTTGCGACAGCATTTGAATTTATGCCCGACCGGCATCGGCACCGCCTTGAGAGTGGCGAATCAGGATGATGCAAAATCTTAAGCGAGGCGCCCAACGAGGTCGAGCACTGCCTAGGGCGCGAATATTGTTTGTAGGCAACTGGTTAGCCGCCGAGTAGTTTCAACAAACCTTGCTGCGACTGGTTGGCTTGCGCCAGCAAAGCTGTCGATCCTTGACTGAGGATGTCAGCGATCGCGAGTGCGGTGGTTTCTTTGGAAAAATCAACATCCTCGATTCCACTGCGCGCGGCACCAAGATTATCGGTGCTTGAGGTGATTAAGCTCGCCTGCGCCGCGAGTCGATTCTGCCCGGCACCGATCGAGGCGCGAGCTGTATTGACGGAAGCAAGCGTCGCATCGATGGAGGTGAGTGCCGAGCTGGCACCGGTCGACGAAGACAGATCAATCGAAGCCAGACCAGCCAGGTCAAGCGCTTTCAGGGTGACCGAAATCTGTTCGCCCGCTGTAGCGCCTGCCTGGATGTCAATCTTAACGTCGCTTGCTCCGATCAAATGAATGCCATTGAATGTCGTGTTACGACCAATATTGTCTAGCTGCGCTGTCAAGCTGCTCGCTTCGGTATTGATGATTATTCGATCAGTGGAGCTATAGATGCCCGAAGCGGCTTGCACAGACAGTTCGCGCAGTCGCTGTAGAACATTGGTAACTTCGCCGAGCGCCCCATCGGCAGTTTGAAGGAGCGAAATACCGTCATTGACATTTCGAAACGCCTGGGATTGCCCTCGAATTGTCGAAGTCAGCGATGATACCACCGAGAGACCGGCTGCATCATCGGCGGCTGAATTGATCCGCTTTCCCGTGGAAAGACGCTCGACACTGGTTTCGTAGGCGCGTGCTGCAACTGTTTGGGCATTGGCAGTCCTCAATCCCACCAGGTTGGTACCGATGACAGTCATGTCGCCTCCATGCAATTGCAAGCATATGCTTGCTCCCCAGCACTCAGTGCCCTCACCAAAAATCATGGTAAACACCTTATTAAACATAAATCAGAAAAATTAGTTAAGATCAATGAAGGGCATAATGGGTATCGTCGGCGAAGTATTAACCCTTTCCGCTCTATAGTCTGTTGGTGGCCACCGCGGATGTGGGGCATCGTCTCGGTGGCCACGCCCATTTCTAAGATAGTTGTCGGCTTTTGCGGTCGTCGACCTAGCGGATGAAATTAACGTCATCTGTGAAGGCCGCATGAGACTCCTAGCGAAGGCGGATCGGCAACGTTGCGCGCCGAATTCACATATCGATCCGCGCGGGTTATACCAACCTGCATTGATCACGACCCACGCGCCCATTTGCGTCGTCCGATGGTCATGATGCGCCATGGTTGATCGATGAGTTTGTTCCAAGCCTCGCAGCAGTGGTTGATGATGTCGTCGTGAGAGGT
>JAIELC010000001.1 GCA_019753375.1 Sphingomonas sp. | reverse complement strand
CGCTACGTGTTGGGCGATGCGGTGGCGGCGCCGGATCGCGGTGCCGCCACCGGATCGAGTTAGAGAACTTCGAACAATCCGGCGGCGCCCATGCCGCCGCCGACGCACATCGTGACAACGACATATTTGGCACCGCGGCGCTTGCCTTCGATCAGCGCATGGCCGGTCATCCGTGCGCCCGACATGCCGTAAGGATGGCCGATCGAAATCGCGCCGCCATTGACGTTCAAAAGCTCGTTCGGAATGCCCAGATGGTCACGGCAGTAAAGGACTTGCACCGCGAATGCTTCGTTCAGCTCCCACAGGCCGATATCATCCATTTTCAGGTTGAAGCGTTCGAGCAGCTTGGGGATGGCATAAACCGGCCCAATGCCCATTTCGTCGGGCTTGGTGCCAGCCGCGGCCATGCCGATATAGCGGCCAAGCGGGGTCAGGCCACGCTTCTCGGCAAGCTTTTCCTCCATCAGCACACTGGCCGAGGCGCCGTCCGACAGCTGGCTGGCATTGCCTGCGGTGATGGTCATGTCGGGGCCGAGCACCGGCTTCAGGCCACTCAACCCCATCAGCGTCGTGTCGGCACGGTTCCCTTCGTCCTGGGTGACCGTCACTTCGTGATGCGTGACTTCCTTGGTTTCCTTGTTGGTCATCGCCATCGTGGCTGTAACCGGGACGATTTCATCGTCGAACTTGCCGGCCGCCTGGGCCGCCGCTGTCCGCATCTGCGATTGATAGGAATATTCGTCCATCGCTTCGCGACTGATGTTGTAGCGTTTGGCGACCACTTCTGCGGTTTGCAGCATCGACATGTACACGTCGGGGTGCATTGCCAGCAGTTCCTTGTCGGCACCGATCCGCATTTCCGGCGTCTGCACCAACGAAATCGATTCGACGCCGCCACCAATCGCCACGTCCATATTGTCGACGATGATCTGTTTGGCAGCCGTTGCGATGGCCATCAGCCCGCTGGCGCACTGGCGGTCGATCGACTGGCCGGCAACGCTGATCGGCAGGCCCGACCGCAACAGCGCGTTACGGGCAATGTTGCCGCCCTGCACGCCCTGCTGCAGGGCAGCGCCCCAAACAACGTCTTGCACCTCGGCGCCGTCAATGCCGGCACGGTCAACCGCGGCCTTGATCGCGTGGCTTGAAAGCGTTGGCGACGGCAGGTTGTTGAAACCCCCGCGATAGGCGCGGCCAATCGGGGTACGGGCGGTGGAAACAATAACAGCAGATCGCATAGGTCTTCTCCTCAGGCGGCCGGAAAGCGGGCCGCGTTGGCTTCAAGCGGTAGGTCCAGCGCGCCGCTGATCAGCGACACGCCGTGGTAAAAAGCGACGAGCTGGATGATCTCCAGCGCCTGTTCTTCACTGAAATGGTCGCGCAACGCTGCCCATTCAACATCGGTCAGGCGCTTGCGATCCAGCAGCGCATCGACGGTTGCGATCAGGGTACGTTCACCACCGTCAGTCCAGGCGGGATCGTTGGCGTCGCCGCGAACGGTCGCTTGGATCTGCGCATCGGTCAGACCGATATGCGTCGCGAAGCCGGCGACGTGGATGCCCCATTCATATTCGCAGCCACATTTGGCCGTGGTGCGGTCAATCACGATCTCGCGCTGCCGCATCGACAGCGGCGACCCCTTATCGAGCAGCGAGCCACCGCCAAATTTGGTCCAGGCACGGTCATGTTTGGCCAGCGTCGTAAACAAGACGAGCGGATCGGCCCCGCGCATCAATATCTTCATCCGCGCATCGAATTCGGGCGGATACGGCTTTTGCAGGGGTGTGATGCGAGGCAAGATCGTCAACTCCGTCAGGGTCTGCCGTTAAACGAAGATCTGGCTTATCCATTCGGCAATCATCGCGGGCTTTTCTTCGCCTTCGATTTCGACCGTGAATTCATTGGTCTGCTGCCACTGGCCCGGGCGCTTCTCGATCAATTCCATCAGCTTGAAGCGTCCGCGAACGCGCTTCCCGGAGCGGACGGGCTGGAGAAAGCGAACCTTGTTGCCGCCGTAGTTGACGCCCATTTTCACACCGTCGATCTTGGGTGCGTCGATTACCTTGCTAGCGAGAACCGGCATCAGCGACAGCGTCAGGAAGCCGTGCGCAATCGTCCCGCCAAAAGGGGTCATCTTGGCCATTTCCGGGTTGATATGGATAAACTGATGGTCGCCCGTTGCATCGGCGAACTTGTCGATCATTTCCTGGCTTACTTCGACCCAGTCGGACACAGTTTCGGTGCCGATCCGCGTGGCAGCCATTTCCTGGATGGTGATCGTCGTCACAGCATTCCCCTAAAGCCAAAATCATCGCATAGCGCGGGGCTCCCCATAGGCTTTTGGAGGTATCTCCGGCAAGCCTGACTAGACCGAGAACCGGAAGATGACACCTGACGTAGCGTCCGCGGCCCGCAAATCCATGGCTCAGCTCCACCGAGCGCCCGAACCCGATGTTCTAAAATCGCTTTTGACCCGGGCATCGGTCGCGCCCGAGTCGCGCGAACGGATCATGGGGCATGCGCTTGGTCTGCTGGCGGATCTTCGCGCAGCGCAGGGCAAGGGCTGGGTAAACCAGTTTCTGCAGGAATATCGGCTCAATTCGTCCGAAGGCGTCGCGCTGCTTTCGTTGGCAGAGGCTTTTCTGCGCGTGCCTGATCCTGAGACCGCGGATCTCCTGATCGCCGATAAATTGGGCAATGCTGATTGGCGGGCACACACTGGCAAGTCCAATTCCACCCTGGTCAATTCGGCGACCTGGGGTCTGGTCATCGGACGGGTACTGGTGGGTGAGGGCGAAAAGCAATCGACGCTGCGTCGTTTGATCGCACGCGCGGGCGAACCCTTTGTACGGCAAGCCGTGGGCGCTGCCATGCGGATGATGGGCGAAATCTTTGTCATGGGTCGCACCATCGATGAGGCCATGGCCCGGATGGCAAAGCCGGAGCTTAAGGGCTTTACTGCCAGCTTTGATATGCTTGGCGAGGCGGCGCGAACCAAAGCCGATGCCGATCGCTATTTCCGCGCTTACACCGATGCAATTGATGCCGTTGCGAGCAACGCGCAGGCGGGTCATTCCATATCGGTAAAGCTCTCTGCGCTGCATCCGCGCTATGAGGTGGCCCGATGGGACGAGTGTGTCCCGGCGCTCACCGAAATGTTGGGCGCCCTGGCAACTCAGGCTGCCGGCAAGGGCATTGCGCTGACTGTGGACGCCGAAGAGTCGGAGCGGCTGGAGATGAGCCTCGACATCATCGGGACGGTCGCCGGTCTGCCCGCGCTCAAGCAGTGGGACGGGTTCGGCATGGCGGTGCAGGCATATGGCAAGCGGGCCCGGCCTGTTATTGGCTGGGCAAATGAACTGGGGCGGCCCATGAACGTCCGCCTCGTCAAGGGCGCGTATTGGGACAGCGAGATCAAGCGCACGCAGGTCGAAGGATTATCCGACTATCCGCTCTTCACTCGCAAGGCGGCGACCGATGTGTCTTACCTCGCCTGCGCGCGCGACATGCTCGATGCCCCGAATATCCGGCCCGCCTTTGCCAGCCATAATGCGCTCACCGTCGCGACGATCGTCGAATGGGCGGGCAATAATCGTGACTTCGAATTTCAGCGTCTGCACGGCATGGGCGATGGCCTGTACGAACGGCTGGTACGCGAAAATGGCTATCATTGCCGCATCTACGCGCCCGTCGGCGGGCACCGCGACTTGCTCGCCTATCTGGTCCGGCGACTGCTTGAGAACGGCGCGAATTCCAGCTTCGTGCATCAGCTGGCCGATGAACGGCTGAGCGAGGAGGAAATTCTTGCCGACCCGGTTGTAAAGATCGCCAGCGTCGGCGGCGCGCGTCACCCCAGCATTCCGCTGCCCGAGGATTTGTTTGGTGACGCCCGCGCCAATAGTTCGGGCATCGATTTGGCGGATCGGGAAACGCTTGCGCGGACGACGGAGGCCGTTCGGGGTATGATTGCTGCGGCAACACCGTTGTCCGTCGACGCCTTCGAAGCAATCACACGTGCGGCGGCCGCCTTTCCTGATTGGTCGTCGCGGCCAGTTTCGCAGCGGGCCCTTATCCTGGACAGTCTCGCAAATCGGCTTGAACAAAACCGCGACGCACTAATGGCGATTTGTGTGCAGGAAGCGTTCAAGACCATTCCTGATGCCCTTGGCGAAGTGCGCGAGGCGGTCGATTTCTGCCGCTATTACGCACAACAGGCACTCGACGGATTGCAGCCTATCGAGCTCCCCGGCCCAACCGGTGAGCGCAACGTGCTGCGTTTCGATGGGCGCGGCGTTTGGGCAACCATTGCCCCGTGGAATTTCCCGCTCGCGATCTTCCTCGGGCAGACTGTCGCCGCGCTGGTTGCGGGCAACACCGTCGTGGCCAAGCCCGCGCCGCAGACGCCGCGTATCGCCGAATTTGCGGTTCGTTTGGCGCATGATGCCGGGGTACCGAAAGACGCGCTGATCCTGGTTCCCGGTGGGCCCGAGGTCGGCGCGGCGCTGACCACCGATCCACGCATCGCAGGCGTCGCCTTCACCGGCTCGACCGCGACCGCACGTAAAATCGCCCGCGCGCTGCTGGACCACGACAATCGGCCGATCGTTCCGCTGATCGCCGAAACTGGCGGCATCAACGCGATGATTGTCGATTCTACCGCGTTGCCTGAACAGGTGGTGCAGGATGTCGTCACCAGCGCGTTTCGATCAGCGGGGCAGCGCTGTTCGGCGCTGCGGCTGTTGCTGTTGCAGGAGGAAATCGCGGACGGCGTGATCGAGATGCTGTGCGGTGCGATGGACCTGCTTCGTCTCGGCGATCCCGCTGATCCGCGGACCGATGTTGGCCCGGTCATCGATCAGGCGGCCTATGACAAGTTGATGGCGTACCGCGCAGCCATGGCCGGGCAGACGATCAAGTCTTTGCACGCCCCGGCTGCCGGTCTGTTCGTCCCGCCGACGCTGATCCGGCTCCAGTCGCCCGACGAGCTGACGCAAGAATGGTTCGGGCCAATCCTTCATGTTGCGACCTGGCCCGCCGGCAAGCTGAGCGAGACGATCGCGCGCGTCAATGCCAAGGGTTATGGCCTGACCATGGGCCTACATAGCCGCATCGCCCGGGCAGCCGAGGTGGCAGAGGCTGCCGCCTGGGTTGGCAATCTCTACATCAACCGGTCAATGATCGGCGCCGTCGTCGGCAGCCAGCCATTCGGCGGAGAAGGTCTGTCGGGCACCGGCCCCAAAGCAGGCGGGCCGCATTACCTGCACCGCTTTGTCGCCGAACGCGCCGTGTCAACCGATACCACCAGTGCAGGCGGCAACGCGTCACTGCTAAGCCTCGATGAGGGTATTTAGCACCAGTCTCGGCTACGCGGTGACTTGACAGCGGTGTCGAGTGCTGCGCCCATTCTTCAGGCGATTAAATCGCTGAAACAAGGGGGTAGGGATGTCTCGTGTCGTGATGATAGCCTGGGCGCTTGGGCTTGCCTTATCGGTTCCGTCATTCGCTTCGGCCGCGGATACGCCACCCGCAGAGAAGATTCCTCCTGCTCTCGTCGCTTTTGAAAAGGGTCTCCATAAGCAGACCGGAGATATTGTCATTCCGGAAGCCAAGGCGACTTTGCACCTGGGGGATCGTTATTATTTCCTGCCCGCCAAGGAGGCGCGCGAAGTCATCACTAAAATATGGGGAAATCCACCCTCGGTTGCGGAAGGCGTGCTCGGGATCGTCATTGAGAAGGGCGCGACGACTTATGACAATGTCTGGGGCGCGATCGTGACGTATGACCCGTCGGGTTATGTCACTGACGCCGACGCCAAGACCGAAGATTACGCCAATGTGCTTGAGCAAATGCGCAGCGGCGAAGCCGAGGAAAATGCCGAACGGAAAAAGGGAGGGTATTCGACAATCCATCTTGTCGGCTGGGCCCAGCCGCCTTCCTATGACGCCAAAAATCACGTGCTCGTCTGGGCGCGCAATTTGGCGTTTTCAGGCGCCAAGGTGAACACTCTTAACTATGACGTTCGACTGCTCGGACGTGAAGGCGTGCTCAGCCTGAACATGTTGTCGGACATGGATCATCTTGCCGACATTCAGCGCGCGGCGAGCGATTTTGGTCAGTCAGCGTCGTTCAATCCCGGCGCGACCTATGCAGATTACAACTCATCAACCGACAAGTCGGCCGGCTATGGCCTGGCGGGCTTGGTAGCTGCAGGGGCCGGCCTTGCGGTGGCCAAAAAGCTTGGATTTCTTGCCATTCTGCTGGGGTTCGGTAAAAAGTTTCTAATCCTGTTTGCGATCGCTGGCGCGGCGCTTGCTCGCTGGTTTCGGAAGATTTTCCGGCGCGGGGATGGCGATGGGGTTGGCACGGTCGACGTTGGTTAGGCCTCACCATCTTTCAAATCGACCCGTTTGACCGCCTGAACGTCGGCATAGGGCATAATGATCTTGCCGTCGGGCGCTGCGGTAAAGGTCGTCTGGGTGGGATAGGCGATCTCGATCCCTTCCTTGGCCAGCCGCTTTAGGATCGCGATGCCGACCGCGTGGCGTGCCTGGTGCCAGGGCAGGAAGTCGGGGCTGGGGGTATCATATTCCACCTCGACATCCAGACTGCTCGCATTGAAGTTGGCAAAGCCGGCATGCGCAAAATTCTGGCCGCAGCGCTCGACTTCTTCCTTGAGGATGCTGGGCAGACGCTCGATTACCTCGGGGGCGGTCTGGTAAGTAACGCCGATCACAAACTTGTGGCGGCGATGGTCGCGTTGCGAAAGGTTCTGGATTTCCTTGTCGAGCAGAATTTTGTTGGCGATGATGTGTTCTTCGCCACTGGCGGGGCGGATGCGGGTCGATTTCAGGCCGATTGCCTCTACCTTGCCGACCGTATTGTCGTAGCCGATAACGTCGCCAACCCGGAACGGGCGGTCGAGGATAATTGCGAGGGCCGCGAACAGATCACCGAATATGCCTTGCGCGGCCAGGCCAATAGCGATGCCGCCCACACCAAGCCCTGCGACCAGCCCGGTGATATTGACCCCCAGATTGTCGAGCACGACCACCAGCGCAATCGCAAATACCGCAAAGCTGACAAGCAGGCGGATGATGCCCATGGCGCTGGACAGGGATTCGCCGCTTTCGACACCGTCACCAGTATGGATTTCAACCGCGCCCAGGATCAGTTCACGCGCCCAGATCGCCCCTTGCAGCACCGCCACGATCGTGAACAAGCCGGTGAAAATGCTGGCGACGATCTGCGGTGGATCGGCAATCGCGACCACTGATTGCACCGCGGCCAACACAATGAAGCTGCGGGTCGTCTTTGCAAAAGTGCGCCCGAAGATCAGCCACCAGTCATGTTTGCCGGGCCGGTCCCGATTGCAGAACCGGACCGCGAGGCTGCGCACGGCGTACAGCACGGCGACGATCGCCAGCGCGACGACCCCCGCGACCAGTATTCGCCCCCAATGGTGCGCGAACCACTGCACGATTTCCGCATAAAAGCTGCCGAGATCGATATCGACACTCGGCTTGGGGAGGTTCGCGAGAATGGATGTATTGTTGGTCATGCAGGCAGGGGTCCTGTGGGATTGCGCCGCTTATCGGGCGCTGGTTGCTATTGTGGCAACCCCGCAATCGACCAAAAGGTTCATGCCGATGAGATGATCGGACGGCTGTTTCCAGCATTTGTCGATCGTCGGAACGGTCGCCATGCCGCCTCCTTCCGTCTGCGGCCCAGATAGGTGTCGAGCCCAATCTGGGCGCCGATCAGCATAAGTACGAAAGGCTGGAATGCGATGCCGACAAACGCAGCGCCAAGCAGATAGACCAGATGGGCGGACTGCAGGGCGTATGCCAAGGGCGCTGCCCATGCCTCGCCGGACCCGGGTCTGCGATAGCGGCGGCGCAGCAGCTCCATACGGACCAGCCCCGTCAGATTAATCGTCAGCCACAAGGCCAGTCCGGGATAGCCCTGTTCCCCCAGCATTTCGAAATAGGCGCTGTGATACGCGCGTGCCTGGTCCGTTTCAGCGGTTCGTTCGACAGTGGCGTTGCTGCCTGTTCCGACCGTCTTTACCGTATCAAAGCGAATATGGTTCTGGCGATATGCCTCAAACCCGCCGCCAAATGGATGGGCCTTGGCAAAATCGATCGTCCATTGCCACACGGCGAGGCGGGTCGAAGCCGATGAATCCGCCTGATATGTTTTAATCGTGTTCATCCGTTCAATGAATGACGGCGGCAGCAGGGGCAGCGCCAGCAGGGCGGCAATCGCTGTCAGACCCAGATAGGTTGCCCGCCGCTTGGTGTCGCGCAGCATCAGGAGCGCAAGCAGGGCGATGCACAGCAGTCCGGTTCGGGCCGCCGTGCCCACCGGTATCAGCAGGCAGGCGAAGACCAGCGCATAACAAAATATCTTCACATTCCGATCGGGCGTGAAGATTGTGCCATGGCGCGTGAACCACAAGATCAGCGGGATGATCGCTACTGCCACGGTAGAAATCGTGCTGCCTTCGTACAGGCCGCTATTATTGGTCACCATCAGGTTCAGTTCGCCATATCCCCCGCCCGAGACAATCGTTTTGATGCCCCCTACAATGATGATCGATGCCGCGGACAGGACCATGAACAGCAACAAGGCCTCAATCCGCAATCGGGTACGGAGCGTCAGCGGCAGGAAGATCGCAAAGGCCAACGCCTTCCAGACCCAGTCCCACTTGTCGCGTGCTTCAATGGGAAAATCGGCGTAAAGCGTGGTGGCCCCGCAATAGATTAGCAGCGCCAGCAGCAGGAATTGCCGCGGGGCGATCCGCGTATCCCGCTTGTCATCAAACAGCATCCACCCGGCCGCTGCCATGGCCACCGCGATCAGTGAAATCGGCACTGAATTGAGCAACAAATAGGTCAACCGCTGCGGCGACACGATGTCGATATAGACATAGGCGAGGACCAGTAGAAACGGCCGCCGCAAGCCCAGGCCAAACAGCGCCAATAAAAAGCCGATGAATGCGAAGTCACGCACTGCCGGGCTCTTCCGGATCTGCGCTTTTTTCGTGGCGCGGCTCGCAATCCAGATCGGCACGACGAAGCAAGATCACCGCCGCGATCATCATGATCAGATGGGTAACGCCAAGCGCGAAGTTGTCGATCATTCGGTCGCGATATCCATTCCGCCCCGGGATGCGCAGTAAGGCTTTGGCCTAGTGTGGAGCAATTGTCGGGGCGTATCGTTAACCCTTTTCAGTTGACGGGGCGTTAAACACTGCGGTGGCAAAGGAACGGGCGATGCGCATCCTGCACGTCCTTGACCACGGGTTGCCACTGCAGAGCGGCTACACCTTTCGTACGCGCGCGATCATGAAAGCGCAGATCGCGCGGGGCTGGACGGTTGCGGCCGTAACCGGCCCCCGTCAGGGCGAAGCGCATGTCATCGCCGAAATTGTCGATGGCCTCGATTTCTACCGCACTGATCCGCCGCGCGCGATGCCATCACCGATCGGCGAGCTTCGCGAAATCGGCGCCTTTTCGAAACGAATCAACCAGGTCGTCGATCATTTCCGGCCTGATTTGATCCATGCACATTCGCCCGTGCTTGGCGCGCTTGCGGCACTTAGGGTGGCGCGAAAGCAAAAACTGCCGCTGCTCTATGAAATACGCGCCTTTTGGGAAGATGCAGCGGTCGGCAACGGTACCGGTCGCGAAGGGTCGGCAAGGTACCGTATGACGCGGGCACTGGAACGCTGGGCGATTGATCAGGTCGATGCCGTCGCGGTCATCTGTGACGGGTTGCGTCA
>JAIELC010000150.1 GCA_019753375.1 Sphingomonas sp. | reverse complement strand
GTCAAGGCACGCGGCTGGGATGTGTCGGCGATGCTCAATAACGACATTGTCGGCAACACGGTTGGACAGAACGGCATTCGCGTTGCTGATCGGGTTCGCGTCTTTTCCGAAGGCATTCGTGCATCGGAGGACATCAAGGATCAGCTTGCCCGGCGCGGCAATGGCGGTGAAGATGATGGCCCAAGCCGCGCGCTTGCCAAGACGATCGACAGGGTCGCTGCCACAATTCCCGGTGGCCTTGATGTTTTTGTCGATCGCCGTCCGGATCGCTTTCAACGCGGCGGGGACCATGAACCCTTTCTAAGGCTTGGCTATCCGGCCGTTCGCTTTTCGGTCGCTGCAGAAAACTGGACGCAGCAGCATCAGGATATCCGCACCGAAAACGGCATCGACTATGGCGACACCGTCGACAAAATGGATTTCCCCTATCTCGCCAAGGTCACGGCCATCAACATCGCGGCTATCCGACAACTCGCAAGCGCCCCTGCAGCGCCGCAGGATGTAACAATCGATGGCGCACTCAGTTACGATACGACCGTCAAATGGCAGGCCGCACCAGGGGCGGCACGTTATCGGCTGCGCTGGCGGCGCACCGATAGCGCAGACTGGACGGGATCACGCGACGTGATCGGGACACAGACCGTGCTGAAGAATGTTCTGATCGATGATTATCTGTTTTCGGTATCGTCGCTTAGCGCGTCCGGGGCAGAGAGTATTCCGGTTCTGGCGGGGCCAGCTCCGCGCTGACGCGCAGGCGACCCCGCCATTCCCCCTCCCCCGAGCTCAGAAACTCAACTGCCGCAGTTGCAAACCGGACGCCGTGCCACGGGCCGCTTTGGCTTTCGGTAAACCTTGCGCGGACTCGCGCGATAACGATTAGTTTCGATATATTCGGTCGTGGTGGTCGTCACGACGGGGGCCGACGCAACGGTGATCGTGGTGGTCGTTGTCGGCGGATACCAATATCCTCCCGCATAATGCCCGCCCGCAACATAGGTCTGGGTGTAGCCCGGCACCCCTGCGCGAAATTCGATCACTGGCCCCGACGGCGGGGCTGACCTTGAATAATAACCGTCAGGTCCATCACGACGATCGTGGTGCTCCGCCCAACGTTCGTCGCCATACCGTGCGTAGCGATCATCATGCACCCCGCCATCGACAGACCAGTCGCGGCCGCCATCGCGATCTTCATCGTCGCGCCAGTCGATACCACTGACCGTATCGAACACGCGCCCATCGGCGTCGATCAGGACCGCATCATCATAATAACGAGACCATCGGTAACCCCGCGGCGGGGGATACAGGCCAAAGCCCGCAATATCGCCGATAAGAAATGTGGGGGCCGCCCAATAGCCGGGCAGAACAAAGCCGCGACCGGGCCGGCGATAATCTTGCCATCCGCCCGGGGCCTGCCTGGCGCCCCACCAATGGCTGCCCGTCCGAGCACCACCATGCCGAACATCACCATGGCGGTCCCGCCCGCTGGTTGTCCGGATCGGCGGCGGCGGCGCCGGTGGTGGTGGGGGGGCGCGCAATGTTTCGCCGGGCGGCACGGGCAAAGGCTGCGCTGGAGAAGTCTGGGAACCGGCAAGGGCAGTCGCTGGGGTCGGCGCCTGACCGCCATGACGCTGGCTGCCCCACGTAACGCCGGCCGACTCAGGATCCAGCGCAGTCGTTCGATCATCGATTCGCTGCGCGAAGGCGTGCGCCGACCCGAATGTCGCCAGTCCGATAACTGACGCTATCACAAGGGTCCGCATGGTAAATCCTCCCGCCCGAAAGTCCCTTGGTGCCGACCAAGAGCCTCATCCTTAACGAGAACATTACTATTTCCGGCAGATTTCCACTACCACAAGCGCTGTCCCAGATTGGGTCACACTATGCGCAGACGAGAGGCGAGCGTGCGCAAATGGCACAGGCGCCATCAGAGGCGTTTGGCCAGCAATTGCACGAGCGCTTCGGCGCCGGCGGCGTCTTCCGAATCAAATCGTGCCGGAATCGGGCTATCAAGATCGAGCACCCCCAGCAAAACGCCCTCACGAATGATCGGTACGACCAGTTCGGATCGGCTGTCGGCATCACAGGCGATATGTCCCGGAAAGCGATGAACATCCTCTACTAATTGTGTGGCGCGCATCTTTGCTGCAGTACCGCACACACCGGCGCCGAGCGCGATCCGGATACAGGCCGCCTTGCCCTGAAAGGGACCCAGCACCAGCTCGTCGCCAACCATCCGGTAAAAGCCCGCCCAGTTCAAATCGGGCAGATATTGCGCAATGAGCGCGGCCGCATTGGCCATATTTGCGACCGCGTCCGGTTCGCCGGACGTCAGCGCATCCAGCGCGCCGAGAACCTCACGGTACAGTTCGGCCTTGGTTCCGGCCACGATCTCGAAATCATACATGGGGGCGGATGTAGGATGCGCGCTCGGCGATGAAAAGGTTCACGGTGATCCGTCTTGATCAGCCGCATACCGGCAATCGCCCGTCAGACGCGGTTGACGGAAGCCAATGGCGCTCAAACACCAGCGGCAAGAAACAGAGAATTTTTACACTTTCACTGTAGAATTAGGTTAAGAACCGCTCATTCATTCCAATGAGATATTTGGCTAGTGCGCCGAAGAAGTTCAGGACGGGCTGAAGGTATAATCGGATTAATTTTATGGCGCAAAGAACACCCGGCTCATTGGTTGATCATGATAGTGTGTTTAGGCCCCATGGCACGCCACCGTTCGAGCCGGACCGCCGTTTCGCCCTGCGACGTCCGGTCAAGCTGCAATGCTACCTTCGCGAACCGGGAAGCTCGCCCTTTGTGATGGACGTTGTCGAGCTGTCCCGTGCGGGGTTCCGCGCAGAGACGATTTTCAGGCTCAGTCCGGGCCACACCGTCTGGCTGACGATTCCGGCCTTCGCAGCGCTGGAATCCCAGGTCGTGTGGCGCAAGAACAGTCTGTACGGCTGCCGGTTTCATCACCCGCTACACGAAGCCGTGTTCGATCATGTTGTTAATTTGACCAACGCGGGGCGTTAACGCACCGACCGCTTAAGCCAGCCTGGCAGCCAAATTGGGCGCCGAAAAAAGAGCGCTGGCTGACTGTTCTGCGCCCAACCTTAGTCCAGTGACACTCTGCCCCGCCCGGCCTTGACCGCGCTCCGACCCTTTTTCGCGTCGACGCGGCGGGCCTTGGCGGCTTTGCTGGGCTTGGTCTTGATCCGACGCACCGGGCGTTCATGGGCTTTGGCGATTAAATCCTGAAGTCGTTCGCGCGCGTCCGCCCGATTGGCTTCCTGCGTGCGGAAACGACGCGCGGTCACGATCAGGTCACCAGTGGTGGTCAGCCGTGATCCCGCAAGCGTTTTCAGTCGATCATAGACATCGGGCGCGAGACCCAATTCAAACACCGCAAGGCGGAGTTGCACCGCGGTTGCAACCTTGTTGACGTTTTGCCCGCCCGGTCCGGTCGCGGCGAGAAATCGTTCCTCAAGCGCGCTTTCGGGCAGGACAAAGTCAGCCATCGCGTGAGTCCATCGCGTCGGTCAGGGTGATCGCCCCTTGTCCATCGTTCGGCACAGCTTCAGCAAAGCCAGCGTCGAGGAAGCGCTTTGGCAAAGGAGCAGTCGCCTCGATGGGGGGCTTGCCCGGTCGCGGAATCCGCAGTGTTGCGGCATGGAGCATCGTCGCCGCGCTGCCTTTGCCGCCATTGCCGTAGACGGGATCGCCTGCCACGGGAGCGCCCAACCCTTCCAGCGCATGGACGCGAATCTGGTGCGTACGGCCGGTTTCGGGCCTGAACTCAACAAAGGCGCGGCCGTCCCTGATGGCCAGGACGCGCCAATGTGTTACCGACGGTTTGCCGGCCGGGTCGCCGGTCATCCGCCAGCCTTCCTCGATCGTGCTGACCTTGATCAATGGTAGATCGATCTTCCCAGCCTCGCCATCGGGTACGCCGTCCAGCACCGCGAGATAGCGTTTCTCAACCACCCCATCTTCGAACGCGCGCTGCAGGCGGCCATGCGCCTTGGGATTGCGCGACAATAGCAGACAACCCGATGTGTCGCGATCAAGCCGGTGGACCGCTTGCGGCCAGCGATGAAAGCCGAAGGTCAGGCTCTGCAGATAATTTTCGAGACTCAAGGATCCATCGCGCGGCGGATCGACCGGCAAGCCCGATGGTTTGTCGATAACCAACGCTTCACCGTCGATGAACAGCAGATTTTCACTAAGGATCACGGATGTCATGTTCAGCCCTTGCCACCGCGCGCGACGACATGCCAGAGGGCTACGAAGCCGGAGCCCATTGTGAGACGCCTTTTCAAGACCTTCGCCGCTGCTTTTTTGAGCTTCGCGGTCGCCACCGCACTGCCGGCGGAGCAATTATGTCTGGGTCAAGAGGTGACCGAGGGGCCCGATGGGCGCATGCTGGGGCATCTGCCCTATGTTGAAGCAAAGCCATCGGAGCTGGTGGCCGCGCCTTTGGGCTTTGCGGTCAACGGCGCGTGCCTCATCAAACGCGATATGGCCTATGATCTGGCGCAGATGCTGGCAGCGGCCCAAAGCACGCCCGGCGTCGGCAACAGCCTGCACGCCGTGTCCTGCTTTCGCACGGTGGCCCGTCAGCGGGCAGTGTTTTGCAGCCAGATCGGACCCAATAAACGCTGCGCCAATGCCGCCGAGCGCGCCCGCGCTGTGGGGCCACCGGGTTATAGCGAGCATGCCACCGGCTATGCGATCGACTTTGCAGCGCGACCAAGTCCGGGGTGCAGCGATGTCAGTGCCTGTTTCGCGGCGACAGCGGCCGGGCAATGGCTGATTATCCATGCACCCGATTACGGCTTTGAATTGTCGTTTCCGCCCGGCAATGCCCAGGGCGTGACCTGGGAACCATGGCATTGGCGCTGGGTCGGTGCATCGGCATTCCGCCCGGGGGCATTGGTTGCGCGGGGATTATTCGCCCGCGCGCGCGCCAGTTTCCCGGCCCAGCCGACCACGCGCGACGCGTCGCCATTTGTGGTGCCGGCAAATCTGCCGCTTATCGCGATACCAACGCCGAACCCTACGCCATCGCTGCCATCGCCGCCAACGCTGGCGCCCCCCGCCTTGCCCAAGGCAAAGGGGGTACCAGTGCCCTCTGGTGCACCGTTACCCCCGCTGCATACGGGCCCGCCGCCGCTGAGCAGCGACTGACCTTTTGGCTTAGCCGAACAGTTTGGCGGCGGTTTCAGCGACGCGCTTGCCCAGATAGCGCGCGCCACCCAGATCAGCGTCGCTCGGCTGGCGGCTACCGTCGCCATCGGCGATCGTCGTTGCGCCATAGGGAGCGCCACCCTTTACGTCGCCGACACCCATTTGCGCCTGATATCCATAATCGAGGCCGACAATGGTCATGCCGAAGTGGAATAGGTTCGTGATGATCGAGAACAGCGTCGTTTCCTGACCGCCATGCTGGGTCGCCGACGAAGTGAACGCCGCGCCAACCTTGCCGTTCAGGCCGCCGCGCATCCATACGCCACCAGCGGTATCCCAGAAACTGGCCATCTGGCTCGACATCCGGCCAAAGCGCGTGGGCGTGCCAACGATGATCGCATCATATCCCGTCAACGCTTCGGGACCTTCGATCACCTGATGCGCGGTATCGGTTTTGAAATGCGCCGCGTCGATCACCGACTGTGGGGCCGTTTCGGGGACCCGGCGGACGTCCACCGTGGCACCTGCCGACCGCGCGCCATCGGCGACCGCATCAGCCATTTGTTCGATATGTCCATAAGACGAGTAATAGAGAACCAGAACCTTGGTCATTGGAAATCTCCGATGTCTGAAAAAGGGTTGGCTGGACGAACCGTCTCGGGAGGGATGTGGTTCGTCCAGCCCCCGCCCAGGGGAGGCGGGATTTATTCGGCGTCGACGAGGACGAGTTCGGCCTCTTCAATCGCCTTGATGGTCACGGTCTGTCCGCCGCGGATCGCGACGCCATCGCGCGCATTGTACCGGACACCATCGATCTCAATCGCCCCGGTCGCAGGGACAAGATACGCATGGCGACCAGTCCCGACACTGTGGCTGATGGTGTCCCCAGCAGCGATTGTCGCCGCAAGCAAGCGAGCATCCGCACGGATTGGCAGCGCATCCGTGTCGTCGGCAAAGCCGCTGGCAAGCGTCACAAACTGCCCGGAGCGATCCGCCTTGGGAAAAGGCTTTGCACCCCAGCTTGGCGACCCGCCGAGCCGCTTCGGCTCAATCCAGATCTGAAACAGCGTCGTGGTTTCATTCTCCAGATTATATTCCGCGTGGCGCACGCCGGTGCCCGCGCTCATCACCTGGACATCACCCGCCGCAGTGCGGCCCTGATTGCCCATCGAGTCTTGGTGAGTGATCGCGCCTGTCCGGACATAAGTGATGATCTCCATGTCACGATGGGGATGCGGAGGGAACCCTGAATTTGCGGAAATCTCATCGTCATTCCAGACTCTTATTGATCCCCAATTCATCCGATCCGGATCATAATAATTGGCAAATGAGAAATGATGGCGCGCATTGAGCCAGCCATGTTCGGCATGGCCCAACCCTTCAAAGGGACGCCGTTCAATACCGGTTTCAGTGGTGGTGGTAAGCATGTGAGCCTCCTTGGTTGAGGCATAAATAGGCGTTTTTACTAAGCCGTAAATGGAAACAGTAGAAACTTATCGTTTCTCTTTATATGCTAATCCTGGTTGATGGGAGAATAGCCGATGCGGCTGCCAGATCTTGAAGCATGGGCCATTTTTGCCAGCGTGGTGGATCATCGATCGTTCAGCGGCGCGGCCGATGCGATTGGCATATCCAAAGCGACCGCATCAAAGGCCGTGTCGCGGCTGGAACTCCATCTGGGCCAATCGCTGTTCCACCGAACCTCGCGGCGGCTGACCTTGACCGAAAATGGCAAGGCCCTGGCCGAGCATGCGGGGCGAATCTTGGCCGAAGCGCGGGCAGCTGAGGAGGCCGCGCGCGACGCCGCCATCGCTCCAACCGGCCTGATCCGGCTTGCGGCGCCGATGACCCTTGGCCTGCTATATCTGTCGGACATTATCGCCGACTTCATTACAGCCAACCCCGGCATCGAAATCGATCTGCAATTGTCCGACGCCAGAGTCGATATCGTCGCGGAAGGCTATGATATTGCCGTCCGCGTCGCCGACTTGCCCGACAGTTCGCTGCGGGCTCGACGCCTTGGCCCGGTGACGACCCATATCGTCGCCGCACCGGCGTATCTGGCAAAACATGGCACACCGACCCATCCCGCGCAGCTCGGTGAGCATGCGTGCCTTGCCTATACCAACGTAACCGGGCCCTGGCGCTTTTTCGGCCCCGATGGTCAGGAAGCCGCCGTGCGCCCCGCCGGACCGGTTCGGGCAAATAGCGGCGATGCGCTGCTTCCAGCGCTGCGTCTGGGACTTGGGATCGCTTTGCTGCCCGATTTCATCGTTGGTAAGGATCTCGCAGCGGGAACGCTGGTCACGATACTGGCCGATTGGCGTACCGCGCCCGCGGCGCTGCATCTGATGACCCCGCCCGGTACATTGCGTCCGGCACGGGTAGAGGCTTTGCTAACCTTTTTGGGCGATCAATTGCGTCCAATCTGTACCCAAACGGACTAATCTGAGTCCTCGCGACTCGTGGAGTCAGGCCGATTAAGATGAAATTAACCTTTTGCCTTCATCAATGATCAGGTTAATAGGTTGTGCGCAGGTGCGCCGGGCCAAAGGGGGCTTCGGGGGCCGCTAGCGACAGGGGAATTGCCAGATGCGCGTGCTGCTGATCGAAGACGAACCAACAACGGCCAAGGCGATCGAGCTGATGCTCACGACCGAAGGCTTTAATGTCTACACGACCGATCTGGGCGAGGAGGGCCTCGATCTGGGCAAGCTGTATGACTATGATATCATTTGCCTTGATCTGAATTTGCCGGACATGCACGGCTATGACGTGCTGAAGAAACTGCGCGTTGCGCGGGTTCAAACGCCGGTCCTGATCCTGTCAGGTGTCAGCGAAATGGATTCAAAGGTCCGGTCTTTCGGCTTTGGTGCCGATGATTATGTGACCAAGCCCTTCCACCGTGAAGAGCTCGTTGCCCGCATTCATGCCGTGGTGCGCCGATCAAAGGGTCATTCGCAATCGGTGATCCGCACCGGAAAGCTCGCCGTCAATCTGGATGCCAAGACCGTTGAAGTCGATGGCGCGCGCGTCCACCTGACCGGCAAAGAATATGCGATGCTTGAACTGTTGAGCCTGCGCAAAGGCACGACGTTGACCAAGGAAATGTTCCTGAACCATTTATATGGTGGCATGGACGAACCCGAACTCAAGATCATCGACGTCTTCATCTGCAAGCTGCGCAAGAAACTCAGCATGGCGTGCGAGGGCGAAAACTATATCGAAACCGTTTGGGGGCGTGGCTATGTGTTGCGCGATACCGACGAACTGGTGACCGCCGAAGTCGCCTAACCACACAATCATCACCCGAATAACAGCTGGGTCGCGGTAACCGGGGGGTGCCGCGACCCTTTTGTTTATTTGTGCGAACCGGTCTGTTTACGTCCGGCTACGTTGCGAAGCGCTCAGCCTTGCCTAAATATCGGCCAAAGCAGGAGAGCGAACGATGCGGCGCGACATAGAATTCACCAATGCCAGCGGCCACAAGCTATGGGGTCGGCTGGAAATGCCGGCGGGCCATATCCGGGCAGTCGCGCTGTTCGCGCACTGCTTTACCTGCACGGCGCAAAGCCATGGCGCGCGTCGGATCAGCATTGCCCTTGCTGAACATGGCATTGCGACGCTGGCGTTCGATTTTACCGGGCTGGGCAAAAGCGAAGGCGTTTTCGCCGACAGTCATTTTGCCGCCAATGTCAGCGATCTGGTCGCGGCGGCGGGGTATTTGCGTGACACCATTGGCGCGCCATCCATCCTGGTTGGTCATTCGCTCGGCGGCGCGGCGGTTATCGCAGCGGCCAGCGACATTCCCGAGGTGAAGGGGGTCGTCACGATCGGCGCGCCGTTCGACCCTGCGCATGTGCTCCACCAGCTGGGCGATCAGGTCGACAAGGTCCGCGCCGAGGGTCAGGCGCAGGTCACCATTGGCGGGCGTCCGTTTGACGTGTCGAAGGCCTTTCTCGATGCCGTTGAAGGGCATGATCAGGCGGGACGGTTAGCGCATTTAAAGCGTGCATTGCTGGTGCTTCACTCACCCACTGACGCGACCGTCGGGATTGAGAACGCCAGCGAGATATTCGCCGCGGCCAAACATCCCAAGAGTTTCGTGTCGCTCGATCACGCCGATCATTTGCTGACCCGTCCCGAAGATGCGGCCTATGCGGCGTCAATGATTGCCGCCTGGGGCGAGCGCTATCTGCCGCCACGGCAAGACCGCGATGCCCCGCCCGAAGGCCATGTCCGCGTGGCCACGACCGATGCGAAATTCACCAGCATCGTCGATTCATCGGGGCATAGTTTTCTGGCGGACGAACCCTTGGCCGTTGGCGGTGGCGACTTGGGCCCAACGCCTTACGACCTGCTGCTTTCGGGGCTGGGTGCGTGCACCGCAATGACGATCAAGCTGGTCGCCGACCGCGAGAAAATCCCCCTGCAGGGGGTGGAAGTGACGCTTGACCACCAACGCTGCCACTCCGACGATTGCCTGGCGACCGGTGAAGGACGCCCCAAGATCGAAGTGATCGATCGTCGCATCAAGCTGTCAGGTGACCTGACCGATGCCCAGCAAGCGCGACTGCTGGTGATCGCCGACAAATGCCCTGTCCACCGGACGCTGGAAAGCCATCCCGTGATCAAGACCAGACTGGTCTGACCTAACCCTGCCCTCGTGCCACCAGTTCAAATCGAATTCGCACCCAGGCACCGATCAACGATTTGCCGCCTTTG
>JAIELC010000099.1 GCA_019753375.1 Sphingomonas sp. | reverse complement strand
AGGCGACCAGCGAGATTGCCAGAAAGAAAAGCCAACCTTCGACGCCAACGAGCGTGGGCGGCTCGTCGCTCGCTTGAGCCCTGCCGTCGTCTGATAGGCTGGCATCGGGGTTCCGCTCGAGGTAAACCCTTTGTAGAGGCGTCAAAAACGACTCTCTGTCTTCGCTCATACCCCTACCCTCCTCACATCCGGAACACCCCAAATGCGGGCCGTTCGGGGATCGGGGCATTCAGGCACGCGGCCAGCGATAGCCCCAGCACGTCGCGCGTCTGCGCGGGGTCGATGATGCCATCGTCCCACAGCCGCGCCGTGGCGTGCCACGGATTGCCTTCGTCTTCATATTTCTGGCGGATTGGCGCCTTGAATGCTTCCGCCTCGCGCTCGTCCCATTTGTCGGCGTCGCGGTGGACCGTGGCCAGCACGCTTGCCGCCTGTTCGCCGCCCATCACGCTGATCCGTGCATTGGGCCAGGTGAACAGGAAGCGGGGGCCATAGGCCCGCCCGCACATGCCGTAATTGCCTGCGCCAAAGCTGCCGCCGATGAGTACGGTGATTTTGGGCACGCTGGCGGTCGCCACCGCCGTGACCAGTTTTGCGCCATGTTTGGCAATGCCTTCGGCTTCATATTTGCCACCGACCATGAAGCCGGAAATATTCTGGAGGAACAGGAGCGGCACCCGGCGCTGGCAGGCGAGTTCGATAAAGTGCGCGCCTTTCTGGGCGCTTTCGCTGAACAGCACGCCGTTATTGGCCAGGATCGCGACCGGCATGCCCCAGATATGCGCAAAGCCGCATACCAGCGACGTGCCGTACAGCGCCTTGAATTCGTGGAACTCGCTTCCGTCGACCAGCCGCGCGATCACTTCGTGCACGTCATACGGTGCGCGGACGTCGCTGGGGATGATGCCGTACAGCTCTTCGGCATCGAATTTCGGCGGGCGCGGGTCTTTCAGCGCCATGTCGGGCACGCGATTGGCGGGGAGGGTGGAGACGATGTCGCGCACGATCGTCAGCGCATGCTCGTCATTTTCGGCGACATGATCGACGACGCCCGATTTGCGGCCATGCGTATCCGCGCCGCCAAGTTCCTCGGCCGAAATCACTTCGCCGGTCGCCGCCTTCACCAGCGGCGGCCCAGCGAGGAAGATCGTCCCCTGATTGCGGACAATCACCGTTTCGTCGGACATTGCGGGCACATAGGCACCGCCCGCGGTGCAGCTGCCCATCACGCAGGCGATCTGCGGAATGCCAAGCGCGGACATATTGGCCTGGTTGAAGAAGATGCGGCCGAAATGGTCACGGTCGGGGAAAACTTCGGCCTGATGCGGCAAATTGGCCCCGCCCGAATCGACGAGGTAAATGCAGGGCAGGCGATTTTCCTGCGCGATTTCCTGCGCGCGCAGATGCTTTTTGACGGTCAGCGGATAATAAGTGCCGCCCTTTACCGTCGCGTCGTTGCACAGGATCATCACCTGTCGCCCCGATACGCGGCCGATGCCGGCAATCACCCCCGCACCGGGGATATCCTCCCCATAGACGCCGTCGGCGGCGAGCTGACCTATCTCGAGGAACGGGCTGCCCGGATCGAGCAGCCGTTCGACGCGGTCGCGCGGCAGCAGCTTGCCGCGCGCGGTGTGGCGTTCACGACTTTTCTCGTTGCCGCCCAGCGCTGCCCTGGCAACATCGGCGCGCAGCCGATCGACCAGCGCGCGGTTGTGCGCGGCGTTGGCGCGGAATGAATCGCTGTCGATTGAAATACTGGTGTCGAGCACCGGGGCGCTCATTGCGGGCATCCTTATTGTTTCATCTTTGACTAGCCGCCCAGCGCGGGCGAGGGAAGCCTTGTGGCAATGCCGCTGGTGTTTGCGCTGGCGTAGGTGTAGCCCCTCGACAATACACCAAATGCCGGAGAGTCATCGTGATCAAGCGTTCCTTTGTGATTGCTGCCACCCTGCTGGCGACCAGCGCCCTGGCCACCGGCGCCCTGACGGCGGCTGCCGGCCCACGCCACGCGACGACGCACCCGTCAGCCGCAAGCACGCGCAAGGCCGCGGGCGTCGATCAGGCGGGCATCGACAAAAGCGTGAAGCCGGGGGATGATTTTGATAGCTATGCCAGCGGTGGATGGCGCGCGACGACAGAGATTCCCGCCGATCGCCCATCGACCGGCATTTTCCTGCAGGTTTTCAACCTCGCGGAAAAGCGTAATGCCGCCATTATTGCCGATGCGACCAAGGCACAGGCTCCCGTAGGATCGGGTGCACAAAAAATCGCCGATTTCTACCAAAGCTATGTCGATACGGCCGGCATCGAAGCGCGCGGTCTGATGCCCTTGCAGCCCGAGCTTGCAGCGATTGCCGCCCTTGCTGACAAGCAGCAGCTGTCGGCAATGCTGGGCGCGGATTTACGCGCCGACGTCGATCCGCTCAACGCCACCAATTTCCAGACCGAACATCTGTTCGGGATGTTCGTCACGCAGGGGCTGGAGACGCCGGGCCGCGCCGTCCCCTATCTGCTGCAGGGCGGGTTGGGCATGCCGGATCGCGATTATTATCTGTCGACCGATGCGGAAATGGCGAGCGCCCGGACGGCGTACCGTGCCTATCTGGGCCGGATTTTCACCTTGGCGGGGATGAGCGAGCCGGAGGCGCGCGCGGATCGGGTGATGGCGCTGGAAACCAAGATCGCGGCCGCGCATCTGGACCGGACGGCAAGCCAGGATGTGCACAAGGCCAACAACCCCTGGAAGCAAGCCGACTTCGCCGTGAAGGCGCCGGGGATCGACTGGGCCGCCTATTTCGCCAGCGCCGGGCTGACCGACCAGCAAGACTTTATCGTCTGGATGCCCGACGCGACCACCAAATTATCAGCGTTGGTGGCAAGCGAGCCGCTTGCCGCCTGGCAGGACTGGCTCGCCTTTCATCACATCAATGCGGTGACGGGCGCGCTGCCCAAGGCATTTGATCTCGCGTCGTTTGACTTCTTTGGCAAAACGCTGTCGGGCACCACGCAGCAGCGCCCGCGTGACAAGCGTGCGATCGGCCTCGTCAACGCGTTTCTGGGCGACGCGGCCGGCAAGATCTATACCGAACGCTATTTCCCGGCGTCGTCCAAGACCGACATTCAGGGCATGGTGAAGAACATCCTGGCGGCGTTCGACACGCGTGTGGCGAAGCTTGACTGGATGGCCCCGGCGACCAAAGCCGAAGCGCGAAAAAAGATCACCACGATGCGCGTCAGCGTCGGCTATCCGGAACAATGGCGCGATTATGCGGGGATGACGGTGCGCGCCGATGATCCGGTGGGGAATATCGAACGCGCGCGGCTTTATGAATATCAATGGCAGCGTGCGAAGCTGGGCAAAGCGCCGGACAAGGGCGAATGGTGGATGACGCCGCAGACCGTCAACGCGGTCAACCTGCCGCTTCAGAATGCGCTCAACTTTCCCGCCGCGATTCTCGAAGCGCCATTCTATGATCCCAAGGCGGATGCCGCGTCGAATTACGGGTCGATCGGCGCGGTGATCGGTCACGAAATCAGCCATAGCTTTGACAATACCGGGGCCGAGTTCGATGCCGACGGCCGGTTGCGCAACTGGTGGACGCCCGAGGATTTTGCGCACTTCCAGGCGCAGGGGGCCCAACTTGTCGCGCAATATAACGCCTATGAACCGCTACCCGGCCTCCACATCAGCGGCGAGCAGACGCTGGGTGAAAATATTGCGGATGTCGCCGGGCTGACCGCGGCGTATGAAGCCTATCATGCATCACTCAAGGGCAAGCCCGCGCCGGTGATCGATGGACTGACGGGTGATCAGCGCTTCTTCCTGGCCTTTGCGCAAAGCTGGCGGGAAAAGACCCGCGACAAGGCGCTGCGGGGCCAGATCACCACCGATGGCCACGCACCCGGACGCTACCGCGCGCTGACCGTCCGCAATCTTGATGGCTGGTATGCCGCCTTTGGTGTGCAGCCGGGCGACAAGCTGTATCTGGCGCCGGCCAAGCGCGTCAAAATATGGTGATCTGAGATACTGGCATTAGAGACCAAAGTGATTTCGGCGGCCAGATCATCGTGGCGCTGCGGCGGCGCCCGTGCTTCCTGGCCGCCGCCGGTTCGCCGCCGAACCACTGCGCATTGGCTCATCGGCCCAACCGCAGTTGCAGAACACTTCGCTATCGGTTAATCGTGTAGCATTCGCTACATTAGGGGAGGCGATAATGGCTGCGTTTCGATTGCTGCTGGTCGGTATTTTTGCGCTCATCCTGGGCTATACGCTTAGCGTCGGCGCGATGCATGGCTATAATCTGGTCCCAATCTTCTTTGCCGACATCGCGGCGATGACCTGGCCCGGCCAGTTCGATCTCGATTTCAGCTGCTTTCTGATCCTGTCCGGCCTGTGGGTCGCGTGGCGCAATGACTTTTCGACCGCTGGGCTGTTGCTGGCGCCGGTCGCGAGCTTTGGGGGTGCGCTGTTCCTGAGCGCCTATCTGCTGATCCTCAGCTTTCAGGTGAAAGGCGATATGGCTGCCTTGCTCTTGGGCACGCGCCGCGCGGCCCAGCGCACGTTCGGTGTTGATTGACTCAAAACCGGCGCTCCAGGTTTTTGGTTTGCCGCGTTGTCCGAATCGTCAGCTGTTTCCACCTGGGTTGAAAACGCTCTGGCGCTGACCCAATTAGCTGGCCGCCCCGGCTGCGTGACTGGCGATCAGATCGACCATTCGCGGCACCTGCGAGGGCGGTAGATCATGCGCCATCGCGTCAATAATCTCCAGTCTCGCCCCCGTCACCCGCTGGGCGATATCTTCGCTGTTCGCCATTGGCACCAACGGATCGGCGGCACCATGCACCACCAGCGTTGGCGCCTTGATCTTGGCGAGACGCGCCGCCCGGTTGCCATCGGCAATAATGGCCAGCAACTGGCGTCGGGCGCCTTTGGGGTGGTAGCTGCGATCGAACGCGCGCGCGGCAAGATCGCGGTGCGCATCGGCACTGCGCGTCGGATCGGGAAAGGAAATCGCGGTCAGCAGGTCCACGCCCTCGGCAATTGCCTGCTCGCGATTGGGGCGCGCCGGCCGTCGCCGCAACAGGCGCGCACGAAGCTGCGACGATGGACCGGGGAGCCCCGGCGCCCCGCTCGACGACATGATCGACGTCAGGCTGAGCACATGGCCCGGGAACAGCGCCGCGACATTTTGCGCAATCATGCCGCCCATCGAGGCGCCGACGATATGCGCGGCGGGAACATGCAACGCATCCAGCAAGCCAACGGCATCCGCTGCCATGTCGCGCAGCGTGTAATCGACCGGCGGACGCAGGCCAAAGCGCATCGCCGCCAGCGTGAGCAGGGGATTGCCGGCGCGGGCGCGATCCATCCGTGTCGACAGGCCGATGTCGCGATTGTCATAGGCGATGACGCGGAAACCCCGCGCAACCAGACCGTCGATCATTTCCTGCGGCCAGGCAATCATCTGTGTCGCCAGTCCCATGATCAGCAGGATTACCGGCGCATCGCGCTCACCTGCATCTTCATAGTATAGCTCGATACCATTGGCGGTCAGTTTCGGCACACTCATTCTCCGGTTGCGTCTGGCTATCCTAACGCAATGCCCGACAGCGGCAACCAGCGCCCTGCGGGTCGCCCGTCAGCCAGTCGCCCGTCACCCCGCGCCAATCAGCTCGCGCCCGATCAGGAAGCGCCTGATCTCGTTGGTGCCAGCGCCGATGTCATACAGCTTGGCATCACGCAAAAAGCGTTCAACCGGCCATTCACGCGTATAACCCGCGCCGCCAAGCGCCTGAATTGCCTCCAGCGATACTTTGACCGCGTTTTCGCTGGCGAGCAGAATGGCGCCCGCAGCATCAAATCGCGTCGTCTTGCCCGCATCGCAGGCCCGCGCCACGGCATAAACATAGGCACGCGCCGAATTGAGCGCGACATACATATCCGCCACCTTGGCCTGAATAAGCTGAAAGCTGCCGATCGACTGGCCGAACTGCTTGCGATCACGGACATAGGGCAACACGACATCAAGACAGGCCTGCATGATGCCGAGTGGACCGGCGGCCAGAACGGCACGCTCATAATCAAGCCCGGACATCAGCACGCCAACGCCGCCATTGGTGGGTCCCATGACGTTTTCGGCGGGGACTTCACAATCCTCAAACACCAGCTCGGCGGTGTCGGAGCCCCGCATGCCCATTTTGTCGAGCTTCTTCGACACGCTGAAGCCCGCCATCCCTTTTTCAATCAGAAATGCCGTGATGCCCCGCGATCCGGCTTCGCTATCGGTCTTGGCATAGACGACCAGCGTGTCGGCCTCGGGCGAATTGGTGATCCAGAATTTGGTGCCGTTCAGAATATAGCTGTCATTGCCGCGCATCTCGGCCTTTAATTTCATCGACACCACGTCGGACCCCGCGCCGGCTTCGGACATGGCGAGCGACCCGACATGCTCGCCAGAGATCAGCTTGGGCAGATAGCGCGCCTTTTGTTCGTCATTCCCCCAGCGGCGAATCTGATTGATGCACAGGTTGGAATGCGCCCCATAGGAGAGTCCGACCGACGCCGAGGCCCGGCTGACTTCTTCCATCGCGACACAATGTTCCAGATAGCCCAGACCCAGCCCGCCCCATTCTTCCTCAACGGTAATGCCGTGCAGGCCCAGCGCGCCCATCATCGGCCATAGTGACCGGTCGAATTTGTTGTTTTCATCGATCGACGCGGCTTTGGGCGCGATTTCGGCAGCGGCAAAGCGCTGCGTGGTGTCGCGGATCATGTCGGCGGTTTCGCCAAGCGCGAAGTCAAGGGCCATGTCCATTGTTCTCTCCCGCAAATCGGTATCGTCTGTTACGACCGGCTCTAGCCGAGCAATTCAGGGGTGCCAATGACGAGCCTGTTCAGAACAAAAACCATCTTGACCGGTGATGATCGGCCCGCCGAGCACCGCATGGCGCGGACGCTGGGCTGGCCGCATCTGGTGGCGATGGGGGTGGGGGCGATTGTCGGGACCGGCATCCTGACGCTGATTGGCGTGGGCGCCGATCGCGCCGGCCCGGCCGTCCTCCTCAGCTTTGCCGTCGCTGGCGCGATCTGCGCGGCGGCAGCGCTGTGTTATGCCGAAATGGCGACGATGATCCCGGCGTCGGGCAGCGCCTATACCTATAGCTACGCCGTATTGGGGGAGATTTTTGCCTGGATAGTCGGGTGGAGCCTGATCCTCGAATATTCGCTGGTGGTATCGACCGTGGCAGTCGGCTGGTCGGGCTATGCCGTCGGGTTTTTGAAAGGATTGGGGGTCGAGGTTCCGGCAGCGCTCGCCAATGGTCCGGCACTGGGCGGCGTCATCAACGCGCCTGCGGTCTTCATTATCGCCGTAGTCGCTGGATTGTTGATGCTCGGGACGCGCGAGAGCGCCCGGATCAATTCCGCGCTTGTGGTGCTGAAACTGGTAACGCTCGCGCTGTTCGTGGCTGTCGCCTTGCCGCATTTTGACGCGGCCAACCTGCACCCGTTCGCACCCAATGGCTATGGATCCACATCCGGCGATGGCGGCGTAAAATACGGCGTGATGGGCGCTGCGGCGATCATCTTCTTTGCCTTTTACGGCTTTGACGCAATCTCCACCGCGGCGGAAGAGGCCAAGGATCCCGAGCGCGATCTGGCCATCGGTATTGTCGGATCAATGGCCGCGTGCACCATCATCTATATCATCGTGGCGGCAACGGCGGTGGGTGCGGTACCCTATACCGATTTCGCGAAAAGCGCCGAGCCGCTCGCGCTGATCCTGCGTAATATCCATCAGCAAGGGATCGCCACCGTGGTTGCCGCCGCGGCCGCAATTGCTCTGCCCACGGTGCTGCTTGCCTTTCTGTACGGCCAGAGCCGGATTTTTCTGGTGATGGCGCGCGACGGGTTCCTGCCGCAGTCGCTGGCCCGGGTCACCGCCAGTGGCACCCCGGCGCGGATAACCGCGGTGACGGCGGTGTTTGTCGGGATCATTGCCGGGCTGGTGCCCTTGGATGTCATCGCCAGTCTTGCCAATGCGGGGACGCTGTGCGCGTTTATCGCGGTGGCCGCCTGCGTGCTGGTGCTGCGGCGGCGCTCGCCTGAGGCACGTCGGCCTTTCCGGACGCCATTTGCCTGGGTCGTTGCACCCGCCGCCATCCTGGGGTGCCTGTATCTGTTCAGCAGTTTGCAGGCCGTGACCCAGGTTTCATTCTTCATCTGGAACGGTATCGGGCTGGTGATTTATTTCACCTTGGGCAGGGCACGTTCGCTAGCGTGACGGGTTGCAATCCGGATCAGCGCGGCAAGGCCGATCAACGTCCAGCAGATTTCAAGCACCGCGGCAGGATAGGCGCGGTGCCACAGGACGTTGATTGTCAGCGCCGCACCGCCCAGAAAATTCATCCATTGATAGCGCCGCGATGCGCCCGACATGATGCCCAGCGAGGTTGCGAGATAGGCGCAGAGGCACAAGGCCGATCCAACCCAGCCGGCTGCTTCCACCCAGACAGCGACAGACGTCATCTAACCCGCTGCGCACGAAACAGCCGCCATAACGTGATCAGGCCAATCGCGGCCCAGGCGATGTTCAATACCGCCGATGGCAGCGCGCGGTGCCAGCCGCTGTTGATGATGAACCCCGTCGCGCCGATGACGTTCATCCACTGAAACGTCGCCGATGTGCCCGACAGGCGACCCGTTGATACCAGCAGATAGGAAGCAAGGATGATCAGCGCCGCCGACCATCCCACCGCTTCGATGGTCAGATCGATCACGCGACCGCCAGATTCCTGAGCACATAGTGCAGGATGCCGCCGTTGAGGAAATATTCCAGCTCGTTGATCGTATCAATGCGGCATAGCGTCTGGAAGGTCGACGTCGACCCGTCAGCCCGGGTCAGCGAAACCTCGACCATCTGCCGCGGCTTGAGATCGGCAACACCCGTGATGGTGAACGTCTCGGTTCCGTCGAGGCCCAGCGTCTTGCGGTCGGTGCCTTCGACAAACTGCAGCGGCAACACGCCCATGCCGACAAGGTTGGAGCGATGGATGCGTTCGAAACTCTCGGTGATGACCGCACGCACGCCGAGCAGATTGGTGCCTTTGGCTGCCCAGTCGCGCGACGATCCGGTGCCATATTCCTTGCCGGCAATCACGACCAGCGGCGTGCCGTCAGCCTTGTAGCGTATGGCCGCGTCATAGATCGGCAGGATATCGCCGGTGGGGATATATTTGGTGACACCGCCTTCGACGCCCGGAGTCATCTCATTCTTGATGCGAATATTGGCAAAGGTACCGCGCATCATCACGTCATGATTGCCGCGCCGCGCGCCATAGGAGTTGAAATCGGCTTTGCTGACCTGATGCTGCTGCAGAAAGGTGCCAGCGGGGCTATCGGCCTTGATGCTGCCGGCGGGCGAGATGTGATCGGTCGTGATCGAATCGGCAAAGATCGACAGGGGCCGCGCGTCGATGATGTCCATCACCGGCGCCGGTGTCATCGTCATCCCGTCAAAATAGGGGGGATTGGCGATATAGGTGCTACCAGCGCGCCACCGGTAGGTATCGGAGCCCGTTACATCGATTGCCTGCCACTTGGCATCGCCCGAAAAGACATGCGCGTAGCGGGACTGGAACATGCTGCGGTCGATATTGGCGTCCATCACCGACCGGACTTCGGCGTTGGTGGGCCAGATATCCTTCAAAAAGACGTCGCTGCCATCCGTGGCCTGGCCAATTGGTGTCGACACGAAATCGGTCGTGACGCTGCCCTTCAGGGCATAGGCGACGACCAGCGGTGGCGAGGCGAGGAAGTTTGCGCGAACGTCGGGCGAGACCCGCCCTTCAAAATTGCGGTTCCCCGACAGGACCGAGGCTGCGACGATATCATTATCGTTGATCGCCGACGATATGGCCGGCGCCAGCGGGCCGGAATTGCCAATGCAGGTCGTACACCCATAGCCAACCAGGTTGAATCCGATCGCGTCCAGATCGGCGGTCAGCCCGGCCTTGTCGAGATAATCGGTGACGACCTGCGATCCTGGTGCCAGTGAGGTCTTTACCCATGGCTTGGGCTTCAGCCCC
>JAIELC010000087.1 GCA_019753375.1 Sphingomonas sp. | reverse complement strand
CGCTCCGTCGATATCGGGCCGGTGTGCGCTCAAAATAGCAATTCGGTGCCGCTTTGCACCGCGATGGATCGTTAACCCTGCTCGTCAATTTATTGGCCGGCTGTCTGCGGCAGCACGGCTGGGCCGCGTTGTCGATGCGCGTCTTGCTTACGCACTCCAATTGAAGAGGTCGTCCCATATGCAGATCGTTCTAAGTGCCCCGTTTGCAGTGCGTGCCGTTCGACGGCGGCCCTGGACTGTGATCACGACGCTGGCATTGCTGGTGTCGGGATGCGGCGGCGCTGGATCGAGTGGCACGATCTCCACCACGTTGGGGACGGCGACATCGACGACCCCAAGCACGCCCACGCCAACCCCGGCCACGCAGCAAGGGGCAACCTGGCGGCCGCTCGCGATCGGGGCGGGCGGGTTCGTCACCGGGATCGACCTGCATCAGGACGGCGTCGAACGCGTTGTCCGAACCGATACCTATGGCGGCTATATCTGGGCCAACAATAAATGGAACCAGCTGGTAACGGCGACCAGCCTGCCGGTGGGCGAGCGCGTGCCGACCGGTCGCGGTGTGACCGACGTGGTCATCGCGCCATCGAACAGCCAGCTGCTCTATATGTATTTCAACGACCGCATCTATCGCAGCACCAATCGCGGCGCGAATTGGGTGCGCAGTGCGGCATTCGGTGAATCTGCTGCCAATGCCAATGACAATTACCGGACCGGCAGTTTCAAGATCGCGGTTGATCCCAGCAATGCTGACGTTGTCTATGTCGGTACGCGCGATGACGGTTTGCGGCGCAGTCTGGATGGTGGCGCGAGCTGGACGACGATCAGCGCCATTCCCGTCGGCTTGCACAGCTACAATGCGCAGGACAACCTGACTGACACTGGCGGCGGGATAAGCGTGTTTTTCGACCGGTCAGGCGGTACCGCCGCCGGTCGGACCAATGTGATCTACGCGTCGTCCTGGAAAAATGGCATTTGGCGGTCATCAGATGGCGGCAGCACCTGGGCTCGGATTTCCGGCAACGGGACCGGGCCAGAGCATGCATGGCGCTCAGAAGTTGCCTCCGACGGTACGGTGTTTGTAGTCAACGCCGAAAATGGCAGCGGCGGGCTGTGGCGTTATCGCGGCAATAGCTGGACGGATGTATCTCCCTCCCGCAATTTGCAATCGGTCGCCGTGGACCCTGCCAATGCTAACCGCGTTTATGCGTTTAGCGGATCCGGGGCGCCCTATCGCAGCCTTAACGGGGGCAATAGCTGGTCGCCGTTGCAGACGCCCTCGGTGCGCAGCGCAACGGGTGATGTGACGTGGCACGCCTGGACGAGCGAAGACTTTTTCTCGACCGCGCAGGTCCGGTTCGATCCCACGGTGGCTGGCAAGATCTGGATCGCGCAAGGCATCGGGGTATGGACGGCCCAAGTCGATGACGCCACCACGCGCATCACCTGGCAGGCAACGAGCCGCGGCATCGAACAGCTGGTCGTCAACGACATCATCGCACCGCCCGGTGGCAAGCCCGTCACGGCCGCGTGGGACCGTGCGGTGTTTTACAATGAATCGCTGGACAGCTTTCCAGCAACGCATGGCCCGACGCGCAATTTCAACAGCGCGTGGAATCTTGACTGGAGTCCGGCAAACCCGAGTTTCATCGTGGCGAACACGTCTGATCATCGCAATTGCTGCCTTGATCAGGGCAATCCCACGCAAGCTGGCTGGTCAAGCGATGGTGGCCGTACCTGGACGACCTTTGCATCGCTGCCCAATATTGATGCATCGATCAACCCGACCAATCCCACCAGGCCTTTTGGCGATCCTGACGCCTATCCTGCCAATCGGTTTGGTTTCGGCGACATCGCGGTTTCGGCAAATGATGTCGACAACATCATCTGGTTGCCGAGCTGGAATCGCCAGCCGGCCTACACGCTCAACCGGGGCGCTTCCTGGACGATCATCCGACTGCCTGGTGAAGTGAACAACGAGTATAATTCGCACTTTGCAAACTATCTCAACCGCAAGGTGCTCGCGGCTGATCGCGTGCTGGCATCGACATTTTATTACTACAATGCCGCCGGCACCAACATTACGGGCGTCTGGAGAACCACAAATGGCGGGCGAAACTGGTCGCGCGTCTTTTCCGGAACGATCACCGATTTCTCTGTCTTCAATGCGACATTGAAATCGGTACCCGGCCAGGCCGGACATCTCTTCTTCACGCCTGGTCCCTTGAGCGGTGATCCCGACGTGCCGTTGCGTCGGTCGGTTGATGGCGGTGCCACATGGACATCGGTTCCCGGTGCTTCCCGGGTCCATGCCTTTGGCTTCGGAAAACCGCGGGCAGCAGGCGGATACCCGACCATCTTCATCGCAGGTACCGTGAATGGCCAATATGGCATCTACCGGTCGACCGACGAAGGCGTGACGTGGGAATCGATGGGTTTCCCCAACAACAGCCTCGACAACGTCAATACGATTGACGGTGACAAGGATGTCTTCGGCCGCGTCTATGTCGGTTTTTCCGGATCCGGGGCAACCTATGGCGACATGAACTAACCACGCCATCTTGGAACGGGCGGCGAGTTGCTCGCTGCCCGTTCTTTTTTTTGGGGTGCGTGGCGAGGCGTCGCGATGTGCGATGCCATATCTGCGCCGCGATGATGGCGTGCGCGCTCTAGGCGATATCTCGCCCGCGCGCGACCTGTCGGTTAGGGCCTAGCCAAATGGGTCTCTGATGGGCCCGGCCGAGGAATGCGTGGTGCCCAGGGACGGGATCGAACCGCCGACACTGCGATTTTCAGTCGCATGCTCTACCAACTGAGCTACCTGGGCATCGCCGCTGAACCGCGGCGCGAAGGCGGCCTCTTAATCGGCGTTTTCGGTACTGTCCAGCCCATCCCGCGTCTCATGCTCTTCCTGGCGAACGGGCAGGCGATAGCCTTCACCCAGCCATTGCAGCAGATCGCGATCACGGCAGCCCTGGCTGCAGAACGGCTTGTGGGCCGCACTGGCAGGCTTGCTGCAGATCGGACAGGCGGCGGCACGGGGCATTGGCAGGGTTCCTCTTCAGCCGCCCATATCGGTGATCGGCGCCGAATTGCCAGTGCGGCGATTAAGATCGGCGACCCAGTCGGGCCTGACATCCCTAAGCCACCGCGCCACGCCGGTCGGGACGGGCCGCGTCGCCGGACCGGGTGGCGGTTCGCGTTCGAGCCGCCGCAGCGCCGCGCGGGCAGCGGCGGCATCGGGGTGCGCCGCCAATGATTCGGGTAACGAGGCACGCGGGCGCGGGCGAATGATCTGCAGAAAGCCGAAACCGTTGACCGCCGTTCGCTCAAACGCCCCCGCATCGCCCGCTGCCATCGCCGCATCGACCGCGGCGTCGATCGCCATGCGTGCCGCGCGGGTGGATACGGTCGGGAAGTCGACCCCGATCGAACCGCCGATGCCGTGGCGGATGATTGCCGCCGCCACCGCGCTGGCGGCGGCCAGTGCCAGCGCATCGGCCGGGCCATCACCATCGACGTCGAACAGCGTCATCGCCGGGGTCAGCGCCGTGCGCAACACGCCGCCCGGAAAGGCGATATCGCCCGATACCGCTTCCTCCAGCACTTCCGACCAGCCTGCCGCCTCCAGCGCGTCGGGCTCATGCGCCAGCAGCCGCCGCACCGGCACGCCGCTGGCGCTGATCCGGTCCCACAGGCTGGGCCCGGCGCCTGGCGTAGCCCCTGCCGCCGCCACCACCGCGCGCGGCAGCTTTACCCGCCGGCCTTCCTGCAGCCGTTCGCGCACAATCTCTACCAGCAGCGGGCGCCCGGTGCTGATCCCCGGCAGCAGCGTGTTGAGCATCACGGCATCGCCGGTCGCGAGCGTGACGCGGGGGTGGCGCCCCGCCTCGGTCAGCACGCCGGCCAGCACGGCGCCAACGCGCGGGCCGGCATCATCGGGCTCGATCCGGGCCCGGATGATGCGTCCGCCCGCTACCAGCGCGGCGCGGGCTTCGCCAATGCCGTCTTCATAAAGCCAGGTGGCGCTCACCCGATGCCTGCCGCGGCCAGCAATGCCCGCGTCTCGAACACCGGCAAGCCCACCACGCCCGAATGGCTGCCCGCCAAAAAGCGCACAAACGCCTCTGCCCGGCCCTGAATGGCATAGCCGCCCGCCTTGCCCATCCCCTCGCCACAGGCGACATAGCCGTCAATCTCCGCCGGGCTCAGCCGCTTGAAGGCAATGACGGTGTCGGACACGCGGACCCGTTCTTTCCCCGCGGTGTCGATCACGCAGACCCCGGAAAAACAATGGTGCCGCCGCCCCGACAACAGGCCCAGCATGCGGCGCAGATCGGCCTCATCCTCGGGCTTGCCGAGGATGCGCCGGCCGAGCGCGACGGTGGTGTCGCCGGCCAGCACAACCTCGCCGGGCGCCCGCGCCACCGCGCGCGCCTTTTCGACCGCCAGCCGCTCGACATAGCGGCGCGGCCCTTCGCCGGGCAGCGGGTCTTCATTGATATCCGGGCTGGCGATCCGGGCCGGCGCCACCCCCAGCCGTGCCAGCAATTCGCGGCGGCGCGGTGATGACGAGGCAAGCACGAGCGGCGGAACCGGCGGGGGCGGGACCGGGGGCAGCGGGACCGAAGGCGGCGATACAGGCGGGCGCGCAATCATCTCAGTGTTTCTCAACCGCGCGCTGAACAAAGGGCGGGGGGCACCGCCGCATCAACGGCACCGCCGCAGACCTTATGCCAGCGTAAGGCGCATGCCGACCCCTCACTTGAACCGGTATGTAATCCGGCCCTTGGTCAGATCATACGGGGTCAGTTCGACGAGCACTTCATCGCCAACCAGCACGCGGATACGGTTTTTGCGCATTTTCCCGGCCGTGTGGCCCAGGATTTCATGGTCATTTTCCAGCTTTACGCGGAACATGGCGTTGGGGAGCAGTTCAACGACTTGCCCCCGCATCTCGAGCAGTTCTTCCTTGGCCAAACAAATACCTCTGGGTTTTCATGATTTCTGCGGATGCGCGCGCATAGCGGATGGGGTGGCAAAAGGAAAGCACGCGCAAATTTCAACCCCAAAACCGCGCAATTGGCCTGACCGGTAGGCCGATTGGTAGGGCGCGCGAACACGGCGAAAGGTTAGGCGAAAGTTAGGGCAAAAACGGCTTGATCCCGCCACTTGCCGGATCAGCAGCACCGGTGCCGGATCGCCCGGCCAGCACCAGGGGTGGGTATCAATGCCGGGCCAGCAGCGGTGGGTATCAAAGGGGGAGGCATCAACGGTAGGAAAGAGCGCTGAACCGGAGGGTGCCACAACGCGGGCGTGTAGGACAGAGGGGCGGATCGGCCTGGATTTCCGGGCATCTGCGTGGCGCGTCAAACAAGTCACCAACGGCCCCAATCCGTTGCCGCCGGGGGCAAGACGAAGGAACAACGCACCGCCGGGCGCGCGCTGTCAAAGGGGCGGGACGCCTTCACCAGACGCGGTCGCTCGTGCGACTAGCACCCGGCCATTATCCGGATGCACGCCGCTTAGTCCGCCATGCGGGATTGTCCCCTGCCAAATGGGCCATGTGGGATGCCGTTCGAATGGCCTTACATTCGTCCCTTAGCATGTTGACCGCGGGGCGGCCGCACAGCCGCCTCACCCCGCGTCAGGCAGGATTATGTTTGTCGAGAAACTTCTTTGTCTCTTGCAGGAACTGCAAGCGATCTTCCTGGCGCAGCAGGTTATGGGTGTTTTCAGGCTGCTCGACATAGACAAAGTCCTTGCCCTCAACCTTGCCGGCGGCTTTCAGTCGCGCAACCAGGGTCCGTGATTGTGCCACGGGGACGCGCTTGTCCTTGGCGCCGTGAACGATCAGGATCGGGATCGAATATTCCTTGGCGTGTAGGGCGGGCGACACGTCAGTCAGGTCCGCCCCCGCTGATCCCAGCGCCGCCTTGGCAAGCTGGGCGCCCAGATAGTTCCTGTCATAGCTGACCATCGCGGGGACATCGGATGGCGCGGCGCCACTGATCGCGCAACGATAATGCGCGCCGTCGCGTTGGGCGGCCCGGCTGGCGGCATAGCCGCCATAGGACCAGCCCATGACGCATACGCGCTTGTCGTCGACCATGCCCTGTTTGGCAAGGTAGGTGATCGCATCGATCAGGTCGTCCTGCATGCGATAGCCCCAGTTCTTGTTGGCCGCGTCTACCCATGCCTGCCCGTATCCGGTTGAGCCTCGAAAATTGGGTTGGACGACAACATAGCCAAGCTCGGCCATTGCCTGCGCCCATTGATAGCTGTCCCAATCCATCGAATCGCGGGCCCAGGGGCCGCCATGCGGCATTACGATCAGCGGCAGGTTCTTTTCACCCTTGTGATGGCGGGGCATTGTCAACACTGCTTCAACCGTTTTGCCATCGGTGGTGGGATAGCGGATCGAAGATACTGGATTGAGGATGGCATTTTTGAGGGCATCGTTCCCCCAAGACAAGCGGCCAATTCCTCCCGACATGGTGTCGAAGACATAATAAGTTGGGACTTGTCCGGGGGCTGCGGCCGCAAAGACAATGCGCTGTTCCGCGGCATCGGTCGTTTCGATCGACACGTTGCCTTTGCCGAAAGTCTCTTCCAGAAGGCGCTGTATCTCCTTCATGCGCGGCGCGAAATATGTCTCCACCGCGCGATCAGTGTGATACGAGACGCCGGCAATCGACATCTGATCGGGCGCCACATCAACACCGTCAATGTCATAGCCATCAACGCTGAAGATCATTTTGCCCATCTGCATCTTGTCGAGGTCATATTCGTAAAGAGCAGCAAAGCCGCTTTTGCTGTTGACCGAATAAGCCTTGTTGTTTTTCAGAATCAGCGACGGAATTTGCAGATCAACGCTAAGGCCAGTCTGCTGCGTGGTCACTAATGTCTTGAAGTTCGATTCTGCATCGGGTCGATAGACCACGCGAATCTTGCCGGTTTCACGATCAGAGCTTGACCCAAAGCGCACAACCCCATTCCGATCGGCCTGCCATTGATCAACGATCGGGTTTGGTCGGGCGACGACGTGGTTTTCGCCCGTCAACACATTGATGTCCACGGCCTCGGGATGATTGAGCATCTCGGTGCCATAGACCGGATTATAGCGTTGGATGACGACATGGGGTGAACCGCTGCGCGACGCCCAGAGTAACAACGTGCTTCCAAAGGCGCCGTCCCACCCGAGCGGCACGATTTTTTTCGTGGTCCGGTTATAAGCAGCGTAGCGCGAATTATCGAACCATTCACCGGCGAAATTGTCGCGTGAGACGAATTCGATCAGCAAGTTATCATTATCGAGCCATCGCCATGAATAAATCTGCCGGTCACCGACTTTGTCGCTCCCGGCTTCCTCGGTTAACCCGACGACCTGCATCGACGGGGTCGGTTTACCCACGGCCAGAACGACAAGGGCCTGGCGCTTATCTACCCGGACCTTTGCGGCGATCCAGCTGCCATCAGGGCTCATTTTGGGCGAACTGAGCTGATCAAGCTGGCTGAATATTTCGAGCGCGACGGTCTTGTCCGCCCAATCGGTGGCCACTGGCATCTGCTGCGCAACCAGCGCGCCCGGTACTGCCATTGCCAGTGCCGCACATGCAATCAACAATGATTTCGCCCGTGACCCCATCCCACTATGCTCCTCTGCTGGCAGCAGAAATTTGCACAGTCGTGAAGCGGCGGCAAGTGGCTTGGTTTGGGTGCCGAGATAGTGCGCAACGTGCCGGGCGGGGGTATCGATGCCCAGTATTCGCCAGGTCGCTTTAGTGCTGCCTGCGCCATCGCCTAAAAACGGAACGGGTTCGGACAAGCATTGCTCGCCGAACCCGATCAACGTCGCTGGCTGGCCAGCGATTTGGCGAAAGCTGGCCGATTGCCGTCAACCGGCAACCCCGCTGGCTGCCGCGACCGCTGCGAGCAGCAGCAGCGCGACGATGTTGGTGATCTTGATCATCGGGTTGACCGCGGGGCCGGCGGTATCCTTGTACGGATCGCCCACGGTGTCGCCGGTGACCGCGGCCTTATGGGCTTCGCTGCCCTTGCCGCCATGGTTGCCGTCTTCGATGTATTTTTTGGCATTGTCCCATGCGCCGCCGCCCGATGTCATCGAAATCGCGACGAACAGGCCCGACACAATCACGCCCAGCAGCATCGCGCCCAGCGCGGCAAAGCCTTCGGCCTGGCCGGCCACCGCGGTGATGATGAAATAGAGCAGGATCGGGCTCGCCACCGGCAACAGCGACGGCACGATCATCTCGCGGATCGCCGCTTTGGTGACAAGATCAACCGTGCGCGCGTAATCGGGGCGGCTGGTGCCGGCCATGATCCCCGGATTGTCGCGGAACTGGGCGCGCACTTCCTCCACCACGGCGCCGGCCGCGCGGCCGACCGCGGTCATCCCCATCGCCCCGAACAGATAGGGCAACAGCGCGCCGAGCAGCAGCCCGACAATGACGTACGGATTGCTGAGCTGGAAGTTGACGACCAGCGTGGGGAAGTCGCGCGCCAGATCGGACGTATAGGCATTGAACAGCACCAGCGCGGCCAGCGCCGCCGATCCGATCGCATAGCCCTTGGTCACCGCCTTGGTGGTGTTGCCGACCGCATCGAGCGCATCGGTGCGGTGGCGCACATCATCGGGCAGGCCCGCCATTTCGGCGATGCCGCCCGCATTGTCGGTTACCGGGCCATAGGCGTCGAGCGCCACCACCATGCCGGCCTGCGCCAGCATCGACGTTGCGGCAAAGGCAATGCCGATGACACCGGCAAGCTGATAGGCCGCAATCACCGCAATCACGATGACGAAGGTAGGCAGGGCGGTCGATTCGAGGCTGATCGCCAGCCCCTGGATCACATTGGTGCCGTGCCCCGTTTCCGATGCCTTGGCGATGCTGCGCACCGGGCGGAACCCGGTGCCGGTGTAATATTCGGTGATCCAGACGAGCAGGCCGGTAACCGCCAGACCGATCATCATGCACCAGAACAGCGCCATCCCGGTGACTCCGGTGGTTGCCGATGCCGCCGCGCCATCAAGAAACGCATTGCTGTCAATCGGCGCCGCCATGTCGCCCAGCGTATATTGGGTGGCAAAATAGATCGCCGGTACCGACAGGCCAACGCTGGTCCAGAACCCCTTGTACAGCGCGCCCATGATGTTGTTGCTGCTGCCCAGGCGGACGAAAAAGGTACCGATGATCGACGTGACGATGCACACCCCGCCGACGATCAGCGGCAGCGTCATCACCGCCAGCAGATGGTCCGCATTTTTGAGCGCGAGCGCGACCGAGATCATCGTCACGCCAAAGGTCACGACATAGGTTTCGAACAGATCGGCCGCCATGCCGGCGCAATCGCCGACATTATCGCCGACGTTATCGGCGATGGTCGCGGGGTTGCGGGGATCATCTTCGGGGATTCCGGCTTCGACCTTGCCGACCAGATCGGCGCCGACGTCGGCCGCCTTGGTGAAAATACCGCCGCCCAGTCGCGCGAAGATTGAGATAAGCGACGATCCAAAGGCAAGCGCGGTCAGCGCCTTGACGACAATCGGCGCGCCGGCATCGCGGCCATCGGGGCCGGCCAGATACCAGAAGGTTACCGAAATCGCGAGCAGGCCGAGGCCTGCGACCAGCATGCCGGTGATCGCGCCCGATCGGAACGCCATCGTCAATCCGCCCTGCAGCGACGTGCGTGATGCTTCGGCGGTACGCACATTGGCGCGGACCGAAATGTTCATGCCGACATAGCCGGCAACGCCCGACAGCACCGCGCCCAGCGCAAAGCCGACCGCCGATACCGGCGCGCCCATGCCATCGATGAAGACCCAAACCAGCGCGAGCACAATCGCGCCGACAACCGCAATGGTGCGGTACTGGCGGCCCAGATAGGCCTGCGCGCCTTCCTGAATCGCCGATGCAATATCCTGCATCTTTTCATTGCCGGCGGGGGCGCCGATCACCTGGCTGGAGGTGATGATGCCGTAGAGAACAGCCAGCAAGCCGCACGCCATGGCCGCATAAACGATGATCATCCGTGAAGTTCCTTCCCCTGATCTTGTGGGCCGGTAACGGATTTCCCGGCTTGTTGTGAGGGCGGGGTATAAAGGGGCCGACGACGAGTGCAAGCGGGGGC
>JAIELC010000144.1 GCA_019753375.1 Sphingomonas sp. | reverse complement strand
CAAATCGTTCCCGAAGCGATGGGCCTGAAAGCGTCGGCGATGGCCCCGGCCGAACTTCTCTATGCGCTCGAACCAGAAGCGTTTGCGGCGTAGGGCGCAATAGCCCGATGGGCTCGAACAGCCCGCTGGCCGCGATCAGGCGACTTCGCCTTCGATCAGCTGGGCGGTGTCCAGGCCCAGCAGATCAATCTGCTCGCGAATGCGCGGCCAGGTGGTTTTGATGAAATGGTGGCGCTCGGCGGTGCGCAGCCGCTCGGCTGCCCCGGTCAGGACAAACATGCCGACGCCGCGGCGGACTTCGACATATCCTTCGTCCTGAAAGCGCTGATAGGCCTTGGCGACGGTCAGCGGGTTGGCGCCATGCTCAGCGGCGAGCGCGCGAACCGATGGCAATTGGTCGCCCGCCCGGAAGTCGCCGCGCAACACGGCGGCCGCGATATGCTGGCGCAACCGGATATAGACCGGGCTTTCATCGCTGTTCATCGCTGTCATGGAGCCTTAATACAGCAATTGGCTGAAAGGTCTACCCCTTCTGACTGCCCCAGATCGATACAATATTGCTCGATTCGGGCCTTTGGCGTTCTTCTATTGTTTTTGAAGGGGATCCGATGAACATAAATCCGGCCACCCGTTCGGGAGACGCGCCGAATGCATCGCGCACGGCATCAGAATAGGCGGCCCAGCCGGTCAGCCATCCGCCAACGAATCCCATGGCATGGGCGGCATGCAGCAGGTTCATGCAGACGGCACCGGCGGAGAGTTCCTGTTCCCACATCGGAATATGGCTGTCGGGACGGGGTGAGGACAATATAACCACCAGCGCGGGCGCCTGTCTGGCAAATTGATCGAGCGCGTCAATTTCCAGCCGCGCCGCCTGGGGTCGCTCGGCCAGATAAGCAGAAGTAATCACCCGGGCCAGATCATCGCGCCTGTCGCCGGGCACCACAACAAAGCGCCATGGCGCAAGCTTGCCATGATCAGGGGTGCGTGCCGCGATGGCCAGTATCGCGTCGAGCTGGGCGGCATCGGGCCCGGGCGCGATCATGTCGCGGGGGCGGCCCGATCGCCGGGTCGCGAGCAAGCGGGTGGGGGTGGTGGTGTCGTTGAGCATGGCCGCGCTCTAGCGGTCCGGCCTATCGCCGCCAAGCCAGCGCGGTTTACAGCCAGGGCGGTTTACAGCCAGGGCGGTTTACAGGGCGATGTTTCCCGCTAGTGTCCCGCGTCAACCGCCGCCGAACGAGCGTGCGCCATCGATCAGGGAGCGTATTGAATGGAAAGCCCGACCGCCGATTCCACGCAGGAACCGGATATCAGCCATGTGAACCCGGCAAAGGGCGAGACCTGGTTTGGCCATCCACGCCAATTGGCACGGCTGTTTTCAACCGAAGCGATGGAACGGTTCGGCTATTACGGCATGCGCGCGCTGCTGACGCTGTATCTCGCTCAGCATTTTCTGTTCAGCGATACCACGACGACCGGCATTTATGGGGGCTTCACCGCGCTCGTTTATCTGACGCCGTTGGTTGGCGGGTTGATGGCGGATCGGTTCCTGGGGTCGAAGCGGTCGGTGAAGTTCGGCGCGATCATGATGTCGCTGGGGTATTTGACGCTTTGTTTCGGCGGCCAGCCCGCCAAACCCTTCGCGACCATTGATGGCCAGCGATATGAGGTCACCGTCCAGGGTAGCGGCGAAGAGCGCCGTCAATTTGTTGTCGATGGCAACCGCCAGCTGTTGATCAAGGGCAATGAGGACAAGACCGTCTCGCTGCTCGACGCCAGCGGCGCGGAGGCCCGCCGGATTGCCGATGGTGGGTTTGTGGCATCGGGCGAGCGATCGCCGGTTTCGGTATTTCTGCTGCTGATCGGTCTGGCGCTGGTCACGATCGGCAATGGCTTTTTCAAGCCCAATATCTCAACCATGGTCGGCGCGCTCTATGCGCAGGGTGATCGCCGCCGCGATGCGGGCTTCACCATCTTCTATATGGGGATCAATCTCGGCTCGCTCTTTTCGCAGATATTGTGCCCCATTCTTGCGGTCGGGATGTTCGGCTGGGGCGGGCTGGGCTGGTGGGCAGGGTTTGCCCTCGCCGCGGCCGGCATGTCGATTTCATGGCTGCTGATCCAGTTCGATGGCGGCAAGCTTGATGGCATTGGCGATCGCCCCGCCGATGCCCCCGCCAACCGCGATTGGCTGATCTATATCGGCGCGGTGCTCGCGATCCCTATTGTCTGGCTGCTGTTCACCAATCTGATGAATTACGTCCCGCCTGCCGAAGGATCGGGGATCATCGGCTATTTCCTTGGCCTGCCGGTGATGGGCAAGATCATGTTCGGGACATTTCTGGTCAGCGTGCCCGGTATTCTGGCCTGGTCCTTTTTCAACGGGGCGCGGCAGGAATTTCAGATGATGCTGGCGGCGATGGTTCTGATCACCTTCAATACGGTGTTCTGGACCTTGTTCGAACAGGCCGGATCATCGCTGACGCTGTTCGCCGATCGCAATACCGATCTGTCGGTATTTGGCCTGTTTTCAATCTCGGCAGGGCAGACCCAGTTTTTCAACGCGCTGTTCATCGTGCTGCTGGCACCGCTGTTCAGCATGATGTGGAACGGCATGGCCAAACGCGGCATCGAACCGAGCATCCCGATCAAGTTCGGTATCGCGCTGATGGGGGTTGGCGTCGGCTTCCTTGTGCTTGTCTGGGGATCACAATTCGCGGGTGCGGATTACAAGGTTGGTCTGTGGTGGCTGGCCGGGCTGTACCTTATCCATTCGATGGCAGAGCTGTGCATTTCGCCGGTCGGCCTGTCGATGGTGACCAAGCTGTCGATTGCGCGGATCGTTGGGCTGATGATGGGGGTCTGGTTCCTGTCGATTGCGGTTGCGCAATATGTCGCGGGGATCGTCGCGCAATTTGCCAGTGTTGAGACGGTTGGCGGACAAGTGACCAACCTGAAGGTCAGCCTCGACACCTATGTGGGCGTCTTCACCACCATTTCGGAAATCTCGATCGCGCTGGGCGCCCTGCTGTTGCTGTTGTCGTTCCCGCTCAAGAAATGGATGCACGGCGTGAATTGACGGCCTAGCATTGGCGCAAGACATAATCGGGGAGCGACGACGATGGACGCAATGACATCACTCGCACTGGCGTCGGGCGCGTTTGTCGGCACGCATTTTCTGCTGTCGCACCCCTTGCGCGCGCCATTGGTCAAGGCGTTGACGCCGATGGGCTTTATGATCGTTTATGCCGTGGTCGCGTTCGGCACGCTTGGCTGGATGTCGCAGGCGTTCAAGCATGCCCCGTCAACCCCGCCGCTTTGGGAGGTCGGTGAAGCAATCTGGGGTACCGTGACTTTGGTCATGTTGCTGGCCAGCCTGCTGCTGATGGGGTCGCTGATCGGCAATCCGGCGCTGCCCGGTCCGGCAATGGCCACGGCGCCCACGCCCCGCGGCGTTTTCACGATCACCCGGCATCCGATGATGTGGGCGTTTGCGCTGTGGGGGGTGTGCCACATTGCGGTCTATCCGATTGTGGCCAACATCATTGTCGCGAGCGCGATCATCGTCCTCGCGCTGGTCGGATCGTTGCTGCAGGACGCCAAAAAGGCGGTGCTTCAGCCCGATATGTGGCCGGCCTGGGCCGCGCGGACCAGCTGGTTCCCCTTTGCTGCCATCGCCTCGGGCAAGACCCGGTTCGGCGGCTTTCGCCCGCAGGACTGGGCTGGAGCGATCGTGCTGTGGCTGGCGGCAACCTGGGCGCACATTCCTGGCGCGGGCATTGCCGCCGGAATTTGGCGCTGGCTTTAACGTCGCGCGGTTGCTGGCGGCGCGGCTAGCAAATCCTCTTCGATGATCTGGGCGGGCATTGCCCGCGCGGAAAGCGCGGTCGTTGTCGCCAGATCCCATGTCACATTGCCCAACGTGCGGATAATGTCGGGGAACGTTTCAATCGCGACCAGCAGGCCAAGCGGGGCGATCGGCACCCCCATTGCCGCCGCAATCGGCGCGATCGAACTGACAAAGCTGATCGATCCCGGCAAACTGACTGCCCCGAGCGTTGTTATCGATGCGACAATAACCCCGGCAGCAAGATTGGCCGCGGTCAATTGCATGCCAAACCAGCTGGCGACATAGATCGCCACCGCCAGATTCATCGCCGGGCCCGTCGATCGGAAAATCGCGACCGCAAGGGGGAGCGTGATCCCGGCGGTCTGTGCGGGCACGCCTGCCTGCTCCGCGCCGCTGAGCATCGCGGGCAGGGAAGCGAGCGAGGATTGCGTGCTGATCGCGACCGCTTGCGACGGCGCGCTGGCACGCAGAAACCGCCTGATGCCGACCCGCCCGCCGATGATGCCGACGGGATAGGCAAACGCCCAGACCGCAAGCCCGACGCTGGATACGATCAGCACATAATGGAGCAATGCCCCGAATGCCGCCGTGCCTGCTTTGGCGCCAACCAGAAAGGCAAGCGCCGCAACGCCCAGCGGGGCAAGCGCCAGCACCCAGCCGATCACGACCAACATCGCATCGGCGATGGCGCGAAAAAAACCGGTCAGCAACTGGCGCTGATCGCCCGGCAGCCGGGTAATCGCAAAGGCGAAGGCAAGCGTGAAAACCACCAGCGGCAGAAACGCATTATTGGCGGCCGCCGTGACCGGATTATTGGGCACCATTGCAGCAATCACATCGCTGAAGGGGGCGACGTCGCCGACCGGCTTGGTATCGGCGAGTGCGGCCTTCAGCGCCGCTGCAGCGTGCGGGTCGATGGGCCAGGTTTTGAGCAGCAGCGGCGTCAGCAGGGCAGCCAGAATTGCCCCGCCCCACAGCACGGTCAGGAACATCGCCATGGCCCGGCCCGCCAATTGTCCGGCCCGCGCGGCATCGGCGGTTGCCGCTATGCCAATCACCAACAGCGATACAACCAGCGGGACGATGGTCATCTGCAGGCCATTCAGCCACGCAGTGCCGATCGGCTGGGCCACGGCTTCGCCCCAGCTGGCCCAGCCGTCGCCCCATTCGGCAGCAGCAATTCCCAGCACCAGCCCACCGATCAGCGACAACAAAATCCGCATTGCTTGCGACATGCTCGAAATTCTTTCCCAGAGGCGCTATTCATCAAGACAAGCGGACATAGCGGATCGGTTCGAAAATCATGGCAAGAAAATATTTCGGCACCGATGGGATCAGGGGCGCCACCAATATAGCGCCGATGACGGCTGCCATGGCCATGCAAGTGGGGATGGCCGCGGGCGCGCACTTCCGGCGTGGTGACTATCGCCACCGAGTCGTGATTGGCAAGGATACCCGGCTGTCGGGCTATATGCTCGAATCGGCGATGGTTGCCGGTTTCACCAGCGTCGGCATGGATGTGGTGCTGGTGGGGCCGATGCCGACGCCCGCCGTCGCGATGCTGACCCAGTCGATGCGCGCCGATCTGGGCGTGATGATATCGGCCAGCCACAATCTTTATGCCGACAATGGCATCAAATTATTTGGGCCGGACGGCTATAAACTATCCGATGCCGACGAGCTGGCCATCGAGGCGCTGATCGATGGCGAGATTGCCCTGTCGCCGTCGCCCGACATCGGCCGTGCGCGCCGGGTGGAAGATGCGCGAGGGCGCTACATCCATTTTGCCAAATCAACCTTTCCTGAACAGCTGCGGCTCGACGGGATGCGGATCGTGATCGATTGTGCGCATGGCGCGGCATATCAGGTCGCCCCGGCCGCGCTTTGGGAATTGGGTGCTGACGTGATTGCCATCGGCACATCGCCCAACGGCAAAAACATCAATGACGGCGTTGGATCTACCTCACCGCAGACATTGTGCGAAACCGTCGTCGCCAGCGGGGCCGCGATCGGGATTGCGCTTGACGGCGATGCCGACCGGCTGATCGTCGTGGATGAAACCGGTCGGGTCATCGATGGCGACCAGCTGATGGCAACGATTGCCGAGGGTTGGGCGCGGCGCGGGCGGTTGCGGGGCGGCGGGCTGGTTGCCACGGTGATGTCGAACCTGGGCCTCGAACGCCATTTGCAAAAACATGGTATTGGCATGCTGCGCACCGCCGTTGGCGACCGCCATGTGCTGGAAGCAATGCGCCGGGGTGGCTTTAACGTGGGGGGAGAACAGTCAGGCCATATCATCCTGTCGGACTATGCGACGACGGGCGATGGTTTGGTTGCGGCCCTGCAGATATTGGCGGAACTTGTCGAATCCGGGCGCCCTGCGAGCAACGTCTTGCACCGGTTTGAACCGCTGCCGCAATTGCTGAAGAATGTTCGCTTCCGGGGCGGAAAGCCATTGGAGGCAGACTCGGTCAAGGCGGTGATCGCAGGCGCCGAGGCAGAGCTGAATGGCGCCGGGCGGCTGGTCATTCGCCCGTCGGGCACAGAACCGGTGATCCGCGTGATGGCCGAGGGTGATGACGCCGAACAGGTGAAATCCATCGTCGACCGAATCTGCAATGCCGTGCAGGCGGTGGCCGCCTGATGTTGCAGATGCGCCCCGACTGCGAACGCTGCGGCACCGACTTGCCGGCCAATGAGCCCGGCGCGTTTATCTGTTCGTTCGAATGCACCTTTTGCGCCGACTGCGCCGATGCGCTGGATGAACAATGCCCGAATTGTCAGGGCGAATTGATGGATCGCCCCAGCCGCGTGGGCGCTGCACTGAAGAAATTTCCTGCGAGCACGGACCGTAAGTTCAAGCGATGACGGCCAGGACGACGCCGCGCATCCTGATCATCGCCGGGTCGGATTCTGGCGGCGGGGCGGGTATTCAGGCCGATATCAAAACAGTCACGATGCTGGGTGGCCATGCCATGACCGCGATCACCGCGATCACCGCGCAGAACACGTTGGGGGTACAGGCGGTCATGCCGGTGCCGACAGCCATGGTCCTGCAGCAAATCAGATCAGTTTTGAGCGATATCGGTGTCGACGCCGTGAAGATAGGCATGATCGGATCAGCCGAGACTGCCCATGCGGTGGCGGACCTGCTGGCGACAGAGCGGTCCGTGCCGTGCGTATTTGACCCGGTGATGGTTGCCACCAGCGGCGCGGCCCTCGCGGACGCTTACTCGATTGCCGCTTTTCGCCGGTTGATGGAAATTGCCACCGTCACGACGCCCAATCTTCCCGAATTGGCGGCGCTGGGCGGGGCATCGGCGGTGCTGGCGCATGGCTGTCATTTGCTGGTCAAAGGCGGGCACGGCGACGGGGATGAGATTGTCGACCGTCTGCTGTCGCCGGATGGCCAGATATTGCACGAAATGCGCGGCAAGCGGATCAATGGTACGAACACCCATGGGACAGGCTGCACGCTGGCAAGCGCCCTGGCCTGCGGACTGGGGGCAGGGCTGCCGATGGTCGATGCGCTTGAACGAGCGGTGCGCTTTGTTCGCGCGGCCCTGGTTGCGGCGCCGGGGTTCGGTGCCGGGCATGGACCGATGGGGCATAGCCTGGGCACGGCGCCATTTGACGTGCTGACGGCCAAAGGCTGATGCCTGACCTGCGCCACGAATCGCAGCATATCGCCCCCGTTGTCGGCGTCGATGAAGCGGGACGCGGGCCCCTGGCCGGTCCGGTCGTTGCGGCGGCGGTGGTGCTCGATTGCGCCAACATCCCGGCGGGCATCGACGATTCAAAGGCGTTGTCCGCCACCCGGCGCGCGCGGATTTTTGGCGCGCTGATGGATTCAGCGCAGGTGGGTATCGGCATGGCGAGCGTCGAGGAGATCGACCGGCTCAACATCCTGTGGGCGACCATGCTGGCGATGCACCGCGCGGTTGATGCCCTTGCGATTACCCCAGGCATGGTGTTGGTCGATGGCAATCGTTGCCCCGACTGGCCGTACCCGTCGCGCGCGATCATTGGGGGCGATGCGAAAAGCCTGTCGATTGCCGCGGCATCGATCATTGCCAAACAGCACCGCGATGCCATCATGGCCGCGGCGCACGATCAGCATCCCCACTATGGCTGGGCGTCGAACAAGGGCTATGGCAGCGCCCAGCATTTGGCAGCGCTGCGCGAATATGGGCCAAGTCCGCTTCACCGCCGCAGTTTTTCTCCGGTTGCACAAGCGTATTTGGCGCTGTGAGTCTTTCGAGACACACCACTAAGTCTTGCGTCTGATGCAGCATTCCGACTCAACATGTCGCTCGTTTCGCGAAATGTTCTGATTCATTAACGATTTAGTAGCGAGTTTCGTTAACCATTGTTTGCTTGACGGCAGCTGCGTCTTTCGCGCTGATCACGCGGCAAATAGGGGGGGGCGAGACGTGGCACTGCTGGAAAAGGTAAAGACTGCGGCTATTCCCGCACGCGCCACGTTGCCGCTCGACCAGATTTTGCGTGGGGATTGCATCGAAACGATGCGCGCGCTGCCCGCCAAATCGGTCGACATGATCTTTGCCGATCCGCCCTATAATCTGCAGCTGGGCGGCGATCTGAGCAGGCCCGACGGCAGCCATGTCGATGCGGTCACCGACGACTGGGACAAGTTTGACAGCCTCGCGCTCTACGATCGCTTCACACGCGACTGGTTGGCAGAAGCCCGCCGTATCCTGAAGGATAACGGCACCATCTGGGTGATCGGCAGCTATCACAATATCTTCAAGGTGGGCTCGGCCATCCAGGACCTTGGCTTCTGGATCCTCAACGACATCATCTGGCGCAAGGCCAATCCGATGCCCAATTTCAAAGGCACGCGTTTTACCAATGCGCACGAGACATTGATCTGGGCATCGATGGGGGAAAAGGCCCGCTATACCTTCAATTACCGGTCGATGAAGACGCTGAACGATGAATTGCAGATGCGGTCAGACTGGGAATTCCCGATCTGTGGCGGACAGGAACGGCTGAAGAAGGATGGGGTCAAGGTTCATCCCACGCAAAAGCCCGAAGCCTTGATCTACCGGGTGTTGCTCGCCTGCACAAAACCGGGCGATGTCGTGCTTGATCCCTTCTTTGGCACCGGGACCACCGGCGCCGTGGCCAAGCGGCTTGGGCGGCGCTGGATCGGCATTGAGCGCGAGGATTTTTACATCGCCGCCGCTGAGGAACGGATTGCAGCGGCCCTGCCGCTTGACGAATCGGCGCTTGTGACGATGCAAAGCCCCAAGGCCGCACCGCGCGTGGCGTTTGGAACAATTGTCGAAAACGGCATGCTGGTACCCGGCGCGGTGCTGACCGATGCCAAGCGCCGCCACCGTGCGGTGGTGCGGGCGGATGGATCGATTGGCAGCGGCGATCATGTCGGTTCGATCCACAAGGTCGGATCGCTGGTTCAGAATGCCCCGGCCTGCAACGGCTGGACCTTCTGGCATTATGAGGCCCAAGATGGTCTGAAACAGATCGACGCGCTGCGGCAAATGTACCTGCTCGCCACGCAGCCCTGATCGTGCATCTCCGCCCGGTCCAGTTTGTCGACACGCCAATGGGCCACGATGGCGATGTCGCGCGGCTCGCCGGCGGCATGCAGTGGTTCACCGGGTATGAGGTGATTGATGCTGCCGGCCGCCGAACGGTGTCGGTTGCCGAGTTTGAACGGACGCTGGGCACCGATGATCATCGTGCGGCGCTGTTGCACCAGAGGATTACCGCGCCGCGCCCGGCGCTGACGCTGGGTGACAGGACGCTGCGGTTCGATCAACCGCATATCGCCGGCATCCTGAATGTTACCCCCGACAGCTTTTCGGACGGCGGCGCGCTGCAGGACGATCCCGCCGCCGCTGCCGCCGCCGGTGTCGACATGATGACCCGCGGCGCCACGCTGATCGATCTGGGCGGCGAATCGACACGACCCGGCGCGGCCCTCGTCTGGGAAGGCGATGAACTGAAACGCGTTGTCCCCGTTGTCGAACGCCTGGTGCGAAGCGGCGCGATCGTGTCGGTCGACACGCGAAAGGCGGTGGTCATGGAAGCGGCGCTGGCGGCGGGCGCCCAGGTGATCAACGATGTGTCGGCACTGCTGTGGGACGATCGATCGCTGGACGTCTTGTTGAAATATACAGCGCCGGTCGTCCTGATGCACTCGCCCGATCCCAAACAGGGGCCACATGCAGCAACGGCATATGGGGATATCGTTACCGAGGTGTTCGACTGGCTCGACGCCCGGATCGAAGCGGTGGTTGCCAGCGGCATCGATCGCAGCAGAATCATCGTCGATCCCGG